>CABUBX010000066.1 GCA_902489925.1 uncultured Lachnospiraceae bacterium
AATTCTTGCGACCGGCGGCGCGGCGATGGTTCGGGCAGCTTATTCATCGGGCACGCCGGCCATTGGCGTCGGTGCGGGCAACGGGCCTGCCTATATTGATGCAAGCGCGGATGTGCGGCGGGCAGTTAAAAGGATTGTTGACTCAAAAAGTTTTGATTACGGCACAATATGTGCCTCCGAGCAATCCATTGTTGTCACGGAAGCTATGAAGGAAACGGTGCTTCGAGAACTGAAGGGCTGCGGCGCTTATATTTTGAATGAGGAGGAGAGCAAAAAGCTTGGCAAATTTATTTTAAGGCCGAATTTTACAATGAATCCTCAGATTGTCGGGAAAAGTGTGGAAACACTCTGCAGCCTTGCAGGCATTTACGGTGTGCCTAAAGATACGTCGGTGCTTGTGGCAAGAGAAACCTCGGTCGGCATGAGCGCGGTGTATTCCCATGAAAAGCTGGCGCCGATTCTGGCATTTTTTGTCGAAAAGGATGAGGATGCATGTTTGAAACGATGTGTAGAAATACTAAGGTTTGAGGGCGCCGGACACACTTTTGCGATTCATTGCGAAAATGAAGCGTTAGTGACACGGTTTGCCATGGCTGTCCCGGCTTCGAGAATCCTTGTGAATACATCGGCATCCTTAGGCGGTGTCGGCGCGACAACGAATCTTTTTCCGGCGCTGACGCTGGGCTGCGGTTCGGCAGGCGGCAGCTCATCCTCAAATAATATCGGCCCTAAGGATTTAATTAATATTAAAAGGGTGGCATGGGGCGTCAAAGAGCTTGACGATATTTATGAGGAGGCACTAAAGTGCGACGTGCCGTTGTTAAAGGAACAGACTGCACAAGATGATGCGCAAAAAGCGCTGATTGCACAGATTACGGCGAGAGTTTTAAGGGCTGTAAAAGCCGGAGAGTCTATATAGTCATAAGTTAAATAAATCCGTATAAAGAATGTTGGAGGTAGAGATATGATGGCAAGTACAAATGCACTTGGAATGATTGAAACAAAAGGCTTAGTCGGCGCGATTGAGGCGGCAGATGCAATGGTGAAGGCGGCCAATGTGGCGCTTGTCGGCAAGGAAACCATTGGCGCCGGTCTTGTGACGGTGATGGTCAGAGGCGATGTGGGCGCGGTAAAGGCTGCGACGGATGCGGGTGCTGCGGCGGCAGAGCGTGTCGGAGAGCTTGTGTCTGTCCATGTCATTCCAAGACCGCACACAGAGGTCGATGTGATTTTGCCGGGCAGCGCTAAAGTTCAGGAATAGTTAGATGGCAGCGCTAAATGAGCAGAGGCTTGAAAAGCTAATATCGGAGGCGGTGAGGGAAGTGATGGCACAGGGCGGCCGCGGGCAGAAAATTTGCGAGGCGGCTGCCACGAAAAAGCCGGAGACAATGACACATCTTCGTGATAATGTGCTTGTGAAAAAAACACATCCGCTCATCGCCTTCCGCGGTGAGATTGACAGCCTTGAAGCAGAGATTATTGTCGTGCAGCAGGTTATTCTCCGTCAGGGGTATCTTGGGCTTTCACAGGATTTGGAAGAAATACGTCAATTTATTCACAGCCTTATTAAATATGAAATTACAGGTGAAAAACTTTCAGATATAAGGCTGCTTGGGATGGACACAGAGATGATTCATGAAAAATCCCATCACCCTTTTAAATATTTCGGGATTCATCATTATATTCCGTCGGCAGCGCAGGGAGAGGTTTTAGCTTATTTGAACCGTTTGCGCACAGCGGCGCGGCGCACAGAGCTTGCGGCATGCAGGGCTTTTGAGGAAGACGGCACAGAAGGGTTTTTAAGGCCGGACATTATTATGGCGTTAAACCGTATATCCTCATTGTTTCATGTGATGGGCTTTATGTTTATGTCGGGCGGTTATGAGGGCATGGAGGTTTTTGTTGAGGCATCGGGACGGCACATTCACTTATGTCGGGCGGATGCCGAAAAGCTTTTTGGCAAGGACTATGTTTTTGAAAAAGTCAGAGACTTATCCCAGCCGGGGCAGTATGTATGCCGGGAACGTCTGACGATTGAAGGACCGAAAGGAAAAATTGACAATGTCGTTATTTTAGGGCCGCTTCGTGAGCACACTCAGGTAGAAATATCAGTGACAGATGCCAGAGGGCTAGGTCTTGAAGCCTGCGTGCGTCAAAGCGGTGATGTGAAAGGCACACCGGGCTGCAGCCTTTTAAATAGAAATAACGGGTGCGGTGCAGTCATTGATGAAGGTGTTATTGTCGCAAAGCGTCATATCCATCTGCATACGTCAACGGCAAAAAAATGGGGACTTTGCGATAATGAGACGGTGACGCTTTTAATCGGCGGCAGCCGCGGACTTGCCTTTGATGATACGACAGTCAGAGTCAGTGATAAATTTGCCGATTATGCCCACATTGATTACGATGAGGCCAATGCCTGCATGTTAAAAAAGGGCATGACAGGAAGAATCATAAAAACAGGAGGCAAAGTTCATGCACCGGATAATCCTATACCGGCACAAAGCACAGCAAAGCCGCAGGGCAGTACAGTTGCATTTGAGCACAGCGTATTGACAGAGGCAGATTTGATGAAGCTGAGGCTTAACTGCGGGAATTATCTTCGGCTGAGCATTTCCTCAAAATGCCTTGTGACACCGCTGGCTGCGGATTATATTAAAAATTTCAATATAGAGATTGAGAGGAAATCGTGATGGTGATTGGCAGAGTGACGGGGAGTGTCTGGGCAACGAGAAAAGATGAACATCTTACGGGACAAAAGCTTTTGGTGATTAATCTTATAAAAAACGGGAAAATGACAGAAGATGAGCTTGTCGCTACAGATATGACCGGGGCAGGAACAGATGACATTGTTTTAGTGACCTTATCCGGCAGCGCCAGATTTTCTCTGCCATCGCCTAAGGCACCGGTGGATGCGGCGGTTGTCGGGATTATTGACAGGGTGGAAATCGGCAGGGAAATGATTTTGGAGGAATATCAATGAATATTAATGATGCAATTATTTATTTAATGACAGCCTCTGCCATTGTCGGCGCCGCTGACAGAATTGTCGGAAACCGGCTTGGCATGGGTGAGAAGTTTGAGGAGGGCATTATGGCTATCGGCGCGCTTGCCCTGTCTATGGTCGGTATTATTGCACTTTCACCGGTGCTTGCAAATCTTTTAAAACCAATCATTGTGCCTGTATTTACCTTTTTCGGTGCAGATCCGTCGGTTTTTGCGGGTATGCTGCTTGCCAATGATATGGGCGGTGCGCCGCTTGCGGACGCGCTCGCCGCGTCTGCGCCGATTGGACAATTTTCAGGTCTTATTATCGGTGCGATGTTTGGACCGACAATCGTATTTACAATTCCGGTAGCACTTGGAATTATTAAAGAAACGGACAGGCGGTATCTTGCCGCCGGTGTTTTATGCGGCATCATCACAATTCCGGCCGGTGTTTTTGCGGGCGGTCTTGCGGCAGGGCTTTCGCCGGTGACGGTTTTAAGAAATCTGCTGCCGGTGCTTTTTGTCGCTCTTTTGACAGCGCTAGGGCTTTGGAAAGCACAAAATGCGATGATAAAAGGCTTTATATGGTTTGGACGCATTGTTGTGATAATCATTACAATCGGTCTTGCGGCAGGCATTTTGGAGGCGCTTACAGGCATTGCCTTTATTCCGGGCATGAAGCCGATCGGCGAAGGTTTTGATATTGTGGCGGATATTTCAATTATTCTTGCCGGTGCTTTTCCGCTCGTATTTTTGTTGACGAAGCTTTTTAACGGACTTTTATTAAAGCTTGGCGGTCTGCTTCGGATGAACGGCGTGGCGGCAGCAGGGCTGATTGCCAGTCTTGCCAATAGCATACCGATGTTTGGCATGATGAAGGATATGGATGCGCGGGGAAAAATTATGAATGTCGCTTTTGCGGTGTCTGCGGCGTTTGTATTCGGAGACCATTTGGGCTTTACCGCAGGTTATGCGCCGGAAATGATTTTTCCGATGATTGTGGGCAAATTGATTGCCGGTGTATTTGCGCTTTTTGCGGCAGCGCTGCTTGCGGGAAAATTTACGGAAAATAAGACGCAGGCTGTGAGGAATGAAGGATGATTAGAGATTTTATGCGCCGCCTTGCCGGGGTCACGGCAATCGCTGTTCTTTCAATGGCAGTGACGGTTTTCGGCTTTGGCAAAATGACGGCTGTCGGCAAAAAAGCCGATGGGATGTACAGTAAAAATATGCTGCTGATGAAGCTTAATCAGCATGAGATTATCAGTGAGCAGGGCAGCGAGGAAATCATTTATCCGGCATCCCTGACAAAAATAATGACAACCCTCGTCTGTATTGAGGCGGCGCAGGATTTGACAGAAACTGCTATCCTTACAGAGGCGGATTATAAAAAGCTTTGTGCTTCTAATGCTTCGATGGCCGGGTTTATGCCCGGGGAGGCGGTGCCGGTTAAAGATTTGCTCTATGGGATTATGCTGCCCTCGGGCGCCGATGCGGCAGTGATGCTTGCAAAAAAGTATTTTGGCAGTGAAGAAGCCTGTGCGATGGCGATGAACGGAAAAGCGGATGTGCTCGGTATGCATCATACCCATTTTACAAATGTTACAGGTCTTCATGACGATTATCATTATTCGACGCTTGCGGACCTTGCAAAGCTTTTGAAAGCTGCCCTTGATAATGATTTATTCAGAAAAATTTTTACAACGTCGGTTTATGAAACACAAAAAACAAGAGCGCATCCTGACGGACTTATTTTAGAGAGCACCCTTTTTGGAAGGGTGTCTTTGAGAGCTTTAAACGACATTACGCTGCTTGGCGGAAAGACAGGCTTTACCGATAAAGCCGGCTTATGTCTTGCCACACTGGCAAGCTGCGGCGGTGAAGAATATATACTTATTACGGCCGGCGCCGCAGGCGAAAGTTCAGCCGGGGCTTACCACATTATTGATGCCGTGCATGTGTATGAGGGGCTTAAATAGCCCCTCGTCAAATATAAAAGCCCGCAAGACCGAGTAAAATCAGAAGTATATAGGAGAGGGGCGATAATTTTTTTATCCATGGTTTTTTGCTGAAGCAGACACAAAAGCGGCTGCTTATAAACATCGAAAGCATGGAAAAGCCGCCCGCACACAGCCCCATAAGCAGTGGCGGTATTTTAAAAACACCTGCCGAAAAAGAAGGGGGGATACAGTTGACAGAAAGGATAACACCTAAAATAAGCGTCTGCTTTAATGAAAGCAGCTCGTATTTGTCCGTATTTTCGTCCGGCTTAATCAGATAGTAAAGTCCGAATACAATCAGGCACAGCGAACCGGCAACAGAGCCAAAGATTCGGGTGCTTTGGGAAAGCATATTTGAAAATCCTGTCACTGCGAAGGCAGAAAGGGCTGTAATTGCCGAAATCAGGAGATTAGAGGCCATGCTTATTTTCTGATGCTTCAGACCAAGGCTTAAGCCAATCAGGAAGTTGTCAAGGTTGACGGCAATGCCAATGAGCAGGCACATAATAAAATACATAAAATCACCTCTTGCTATAGGATATGCCAAAATGATAAGGAGGTGATGTCATATATTCATGCAAAAACGCATAGAATATATACGGATACAGAAGGCAAAAATAAGCTTTAATTAGGAGGTGGAGGGGTGTCCCATAAATTAAAATATAAAAACGGAAAAATATGGGTTAAAGTGGGGATATATATTGCAGTAAGCTTTGTTATAACATTATTTGTGGCGAATATTCCAATAAGACAGCATGCTCTGGCAAAAACAGGGAATCAAAGTATCATCGAGCCGCAAAATCTTTACGCGAAGGCTGCCGTTCTTATGGATGGGGATTCGGGGCGGATATTATTTGAAAAAAACGGCCGAGAGCCGCTGCCGAATGCAAGTACGACAAAGCTTTTGACATGTATTTTGGCGCTTGAGAACGGAAATACGGAGGATATTGTGACAGCCTCGGCATATGCGGCGTCAATGCCCCAGGTGGCAATCGGCGTTAAGGCGGGAGAACAGTATTATTTAAAGGATATTTTATATTCGCTGATGCTTGAATCCCATAATGATTCCGCAGTGATGCTTGCAGAGCATATCGCGGGCGATACAAAAGCCTTTGCGGATATGATGAATGAAAAGGCGAAAGAAATCGGCTGCACCGACACATTTTTTGTGACGCCGAACGGTCTTGACGCTGAAGGTGAGGATGAAAACAAAGAGCTGCGCGCCCATGCCACTACGGCGGCGGATTTGGCGCTTATACTTCGCTATTGTTTCTGTGAATCGCCGAAAAAGGAAATGTTTGAGGAAATAACAACAGCGCCCTTTTATAATTTTACAAGCCTTAATTCGGGGCGTAATGTCAGCTGCTATAACCACAATACATTTCTGACGATGATGGAAGGCGCAGGTCCCGGAAAGACAGGTTTTACCGCAAAGGCGGGTTATTGCTATGCAGGTTCGCTTAAAAGTGAAGGCCGCACCTTTATTGCGGCACTCCTTGCCTGCGGCTGGCCGAACAATAAAACTTATAAATGGCAGGATATGAAAAAGCTGATGAATTACGCCTTGGAAAATTACCATTACAGGGAGGTTTATGAAGCCTGCAGCTTTTCGCCGCTGCCTGTGGAAAACGGCATCAGCTTCTCGGGACGGATTTCAGATACGGCATATACGACAATCGGGCTTGAGGAAAATACAAATTGCCGGTTGTCGGTGCTGTTGCGCGATGACGAGGCGGTGGAGGTTAAAAAAAGCTGCCGCGAGAAGCTTTTTGCGCCGGCAGAGG
Organism: uncultured Lachnospiraceae bacterium; assembly: GCA_902489925.1. GTDB lineage: Bacteria > Bacillota > Clostridia > Lachnospirales > Lachnospiraceae > Scybalocola_A. The sequence continues at coordinate 6,773 of CABUBX010000066.1, forward strand.
CCGGGACAAAAGTCGGTGAAGTGACTTATACGCTTAACGGCGAGGTGATTTTGAGTCAAAATATTATAACTTTAAATCGTGTGGACAAAATCGACGGGCGGTGGTGTCTGAATTATGTGTTAAAAAAATTCTTGTCGGAAAGTTATTAGGGCAGTCTCATTAAAGATTCATGAAAATGTCAAATATTTAACCCATATTGTTACAAAAATAACAATATGGGTTTTTTGTATTGGCATATTAGACAAAAAAACTAAAAAAGTTTAGGCATTATTACAGGTAATAAAGCGAAATTGACCTTGAAAAAGCCTGCGAAAGACGATAAAATATACTTGGCATAAATTTTTGATTTATCTACTAAATATTTAACAATGGAGGGCCTGAAAAATGAACAATTCTAAGCAAATGTCAGCAAGAGAGCGCATTAATTTTCTTCTTGATGACAACAGCTTCGTTGAAATCGGCGCACTTGTCAGTGCAAGAAACACAGATTTTAACATGAAAAACAATGAGATGCCGTCAGATGGCGTAGTGACGGGATACGGTACAGTTGATGACAGCCTTGTCTATGTGTACAGTCAGGATGCGTCGGTACTCGGCGGTTCTATCGGTGAAATGCACGCTAAAAAAATAGCAAAGGTTTATGAGATGGCGATGAAAATCGGCGTTCCTGTCGTCGGCTTTATCGACTGTGCAGGTATGAGATTACAGGAGGCGACAGATGCGCTGGATGCTTTCGGCAATCTTTATGCAATGCAGACGATGGCTTCGGGCGTGATTCCTCAGCTGACAGCTATCTTTGGAACATGCGGCGGCGGTGCGGCTTTGATTCCGGCAATGACAGATTTTACATTTATGACAAAAGCGGGACGTTTATTTGTCAACACACCAAATGCCTTAGAGGGCAATGAAATTTCAAGATGCGATACAGCAGATGCCGTTTATCAGGCAAAGGCAGGTCTTGTGGATGTGCTCGGTGAGGATGATGAAGAAGTGATTGGCAAAGTCAGAGAGCTGCTTACAATGCTTCCTTCAAATAATGATGACAGTGCGATTTATGACACATGCGAGGATGATTTAAACAGAGAAAACCCTGCACTTTCAGGCTGCATGGATACGGCATATATTTTAAAAGATATTTCTGATGATTATAAATTTTTTGAAACAAAAGGCGGTTATGCAAAAGAGATGGTGACCGGTTTTATCAGCCTTAACGGTCAGACTGTCGGCGCTGTGGCAAACAGAACAGAAGTTCTTGATGAAAACGGTGAGGTTTCTGAAAAGTTTGATGCGCTGCTTACTTCTGCAGGTGCGAAAAAAGCAGCTGATTTTGTAAAGTTCTGTGACGCTTTCAATATTCCTGTATTGACGATGGTGAATGTAGAAGGATATAAAGCGACAAAGCATGAGGAGAGAACTATTGCGAAAAATTGTGCCTGCTTAACACAGGCTTTTGCAGATGCGACAGTGCCTAAGGTGAGCATTATCGTTGATAAGGCTTTCGGAAGCGCTTATCTTGCCATGAACAGCCGTCATATCGGTGCGGACATGGTTTATGCTTATCCGACAGCAAGAATTGGTATGATGGAGGCTGAGGCTGCCGTAAGAATTATGTATGCGGACGAGATTAAGGCTTCTGATAATGCAGCCGCTTTTATCGCTGAAAAAGCAGCTGAGTATGAGGCGCTTCAGACAAGTCCTGTATCTGCGGCAAAACGTGGCTATGTGGATGATATTATTGAGCCGGCTGCAACAAGAAAGAGAGCAATCGCAGCATTTGAGATGTTATATACAAAAAGAGAGGACCGTCCGTTTAAAAAGCATGGAACAATATAGAAAGAGGTGGACTAAATGAAAATAAAGTTTAAAAAATTAATGATTTTCATCTGTATGTTCGCCTGCATGTTTTCAATGACGGCCTGTTCATCAGCAGATACAAGCAAAGAAGATGCGCTTTTGGCAAAATATGACAGCGCACAGGTACAGCAGATTACTGTCGGACTGTTCCAGAGCTTTCTAAATACACCTGAAGAAGAAATGGCATCACTTGTTGAAGCCGATAACAGTGAGATTGCACCGGATGTTGATATGGCATTGGCGATTAAGACGGCGATGTCTTCATGGTTAAATGCCAGCGGTGATTTTGGCGATTTTGTATCTTCCGATAATTTTGAGATGACAACAGATGGCAAAAATATTTTCGGTACATTGACAGCAAAGTTTTCTGAGAGAGAAGTTGTATTTGAAGTAACTTATGCAAAGGATCTGTCAAAATATACGGCAATTAAGATTACACCGGAATATTCAACGGGAGAAAAGCTTGGCAAAGCGGCGATGAATACGCTGATGGGTATGGGAATTGTTTTTGTGGTACTCATTCTTATTGCCTTTTTAATCAGCCTGTTTAAGTATATCAATAAGGCAGAGACTTATTTTGCCGATAAGAAGCTTGCAAAAGAAAACAATGTGCCTTTTGAGGCAAAAGATGTGAATCAGGCACCGGTTGTCTATGAAGCAGAGGAAGAAGTTGACGATTTGGAATTAATCGCAGTCATTACTGCGGCGGTGGCAGCTTCGATGAATACATCCGCAGACAACCTTGTTGTTCGTTCGATTAAGAGAAAAAAGACAAACAGATGGTCATAGACCGTAAATACAGGAGGAAATATCATGAAAAATTATGTGATTACCGTAAATGGAACAAGCTACGAAGTAAGTGTTGAAGAAGTTGGCGGCGCAGCAGCACCTGCTGCAGCACCAAAAGCCGCAGCAGCGCCGAAGGCAGCACCTGCACCAAAGGCAGCACCGGCTGCAGCTCAGGGCTCAGTGAAAGTGAATGCGCCGATGCCTGGAAAAATTTTAAATGTTAAGGCAGCAGCAGGACAGGCTGTGAAAAAAGGCGATGTTCTTTTAGTGCTTGAAGCGATGAAGATGGAAAATGAAATTGTTGCACCGCAGGACGGTACCGTAGCCGGTATTAATGTGGCAGTCGGTGATTCGGTAGAAGCAGGCACAGTGCTTGCAACTTTAAACTGATTTTCCCGGATAAACTGACACATATTAGATGACTATGGGAGGTTAAAAAATGGATTATATAACCACAACGTTGGGAAATCTCATTCATCAGACGGCATTTTTCAACTTGACGGTAGGTAACTTTATTATGATTCTTGTCGCTCTCTTTTTCCTTTTCCTTGCGATTAAGAAGGGCTATGAACCATTGCTTTTAGTGCCTATTGCCTTTGGTATGCTGCTTGTGAATCTGTTCCCGGATATTATGAAAACAATCGAGGAGGCAGCTGCCGATGGCAGCACATCTGCCGGACTTCTTCATTATTTCTTCCTTGGTGATGAATGGGGAATCTGGCCGTCACTTATTTTCCTCGGTGTCGGTGCAATGACAGACTTCGGACCGCTGATTGCAAACCCTAAGAGCTTTTTACTTGGTGCAGCAGCCCAGTTCGGTATTTTCTTTGCATATATCGGCGCTATTTTACTTGGTTTCCCGGATGCGGCAGCAGCAGCTGTTTCGATTATCGGCGGTGCTGACGGCCCAACATCCATTTATCTTGCGGGTGCGCTTGGTCAGACTGACCTTATGGGTCCGATTGCCGTGGCGGCATATTCGTACATGTCACTTGTGCCGATTATTCAGCCGCCAATCATGAAGCTTTTGACAACAAAAGAAGAACGTGCCATCAAGATGGAACAGCTTCGTCCTGTATCAAAGCTTGAAAAGATTTTATTCCCGATTATCGTTACAATAATCGTTGTACTCATTCTTCCGACAACAGCGCCGCTTGTAGGTATGCTGATGCTCGGTAACTTATTCAGAGAGTCCGGTGTTGTTAAGCAGCTTGCCGAAACAGCATCCAATGCTCTGATGTATATTATCGTTATTTTACTCGGTACATCTGTCGGTGCGACAACAAGTGCAGAAGCTTTCTTAAATATTACAACATTAAAGATTGTTGCTTTAGGTCTTGTTGCTTTCGTTGTCGGTACGGCAACCGGTGTATTGTTTGGTAAGATTATGTGTCATGTGACCCATGGCAAGGTTAATCCGCTCATTGGTTCTGCCGGTGTGTCCGCAGTGCCTATGGCTGCCAGAGTATCCCAGAAGGTCGGTGCAGAAGAAGACCCTACAAACTTCCTGCTGATGCATGCGATGGGTCCAAATGTTGCCGGCGTTATCGGTACAGCAGTTGCAGCCGGTGTATTTTTAGCGATTTTCGGTGTGAATTAATTCGAATATACAGGAGGATATATTATGTCAGAACAAGTAAAGAAACCTGTTGGAATTACTGAGACAATCCTGCGTGACGCACATCAGTCACTGATTGCCACACGTATGACAACAGAACAGATGCTTCCGATTATAGATAAGATGGACAAAGTCGGCTATCACTCAGTAGAGTGCTGGGGCGGTGCAACTTTCGATGCCTGCCTTCGTTTCTTAAAGGAAGACCCATGGGAAAGACTTAGAAAGTTAAGAGACGGCTTTAAAAATACAAAGCTTCAGATGCTGCTTCGCGGACAGAATATTTTAGGTTATCGTCATTATGCGGATGATGTTGTTGAATATTTTGTTCAGAAATCTGTTGCCAATGGTATTGATATTATTCGTATTTTTGATGCTTTAAATGATTTAAGAAACCTTGAAACAGCAGTGAAGGCGACAGTTAAAGAAGGCGGTCATGCTCAGATTGCCCTTTCTTATACACTCGGCGATGCTTACACAATGGATTACTGGAAGGATATCGCAAAGAGAATTGAGGATATGGGCGCCAACTCCATCTGTATTAAAGATATGGCAGG
>CABUBX010000067.1 GCA_902489925.1 uncultured Lachnospiraceae bacterium
TGAATTGCCTCATGAGACAGGAAGCCTTTATCATATTTTATCCCACATTATTTTTAACGGATTAAATATGTCAAGCATTGAATCCCGTCCGATTCGCGGGAAGAAATGGCAGTATCGCTTTTTTATTGATGTGGAGGGCAATCTTGCCGATAAGGCAGTCATTAATGCCCTTACAGGTATCCGTTCAGAGACGGAAAAGTTTAGAATTTTAGGCAATTATCGAAGTGCCGAGCCATGTTAAATGTTTGTAAAATGCCAAAAAGAGGTTGAAAGCACATAAAAAATTTTGTACGATAGGGTCAGTGACTGCAGGGAGAGATAAGGATGACGATAAGAGATAATGAATTGATTTTATACAGATATTTTCCGGATGATATTTTTAGAAAAATGGCGCAGGCAGCAAAGTCGGCTGACGGCTGTCCGGGACAAAAAGAACAGCTTGTGGATGATATTTATACATGTCTTCATGAAATGGTGACTATTGCTGAAAGTCATGGCTTTGAAGGCAATTTGTGGCACGGTTATCTCACCTATCTTCTGACAACCAATGAAAATGCTTTCAGTATGGCATGTGAAAAAAAGGGCAGTGTAGAGGGCAGTGTCAGCACATTGGCACTTCATGATTTGGAAATTTTCAGAGAAGCCTATCAGTTTGACTGGTCGGCAGCTGAGCAGGTTTACGGGATTCATTTTTTGAGCCTGATGAGTGATTTTAAAGGCTGTCAGCGGACGGGAATTGTCTACAGCCACGGTTTAAGAGACAGTATTGAGCAGCTGACGAAAGCACTTTCAGAGGCTCAAAGTGCCGAAAAGATGTATGAAGCGCTGACGGCATTTTATAAGGCCTACGGCGTCGGCAAATTCGGTCTTCACAGAGCATTTAAACTGGAGGAAAACAGTCCTAAGACAACGATTGTGCCGATTACGAGGACACAAAAGGTGACATTAGATGACCTGGTGGGCTATGAGCTTCAAAAAAAGAAGCTTATTGCCAATACAGAGGCCTTTGTCAAAGGAAAAAAAGCCAATAATGTACTGCTTTACGGTGACAGCGGCACAGGAAAGTCTACAAGCATCAAGGCTATTTTAAATGAATATTATAAAGACGGTCTTAGGATGATTGAAGTTTACAAGCATCAGTTTAAAGATATTTCCAATATTATTGCCCAAATTAAGAATAGAAATTATAAGTTTATCATTTATATGGATGATTTGTCTTTTGAAGAGTTTGAGATAGAATATAAGTATTTAAAGGCTGTGATTGAGGGCGGCCTTGAGACAAAGCCGGATAATGTGCTTATTTATGCCACCTCCAACCGGCGTCATCTGATTCGCGAGACATGGGGGGACAGAAAACAGAGTGCCGACGATGTTCACGGCGGAGATTCCATGCAGGAAAAGCTTTCACTGGCAACACGTTTTGGCGAGAGTATTTATTACGGTGCACCAAGCCAGAAGGAATATGTTGTGATTGCAAAGGCTTTGGCAAAACGTGCAGGTATACATATGGATGAGAAAGAAATTGAGACGGAAGCCGTCCGCTGGGAGATGATGCACGGCGGGCTTTCGGGAAGAACAGCGAAGCAGTTTATCCATCATCTTTTAGGTGTTGTGCCGGAGTATGATTTAAAGTAAAGGGGTGAAAAGATGGCACTTAAAACATATGCAGCCATAGAAATCGGCTCAAAGGAACTTGTGCTGAAGGTTTACGAGATTGGAAAACGTATTGGCATCCGGCAGCTGGATTGTGTGAAATATATGCTGGACCTTGGCAGCAGTGCTTATTCGGAAGGGTATATCGGTTATGAACAGGTCAATGAGCTTTGTGATGTTCTGAAAAAATTCAAGTTAAAGCTGGAGGAATATAAAGTCGATGATTATGTGGCTTATGGGGGCAGTGCACTGAGAGAGGCAGAAAACGGAAGTCTTGTACTTGACCAGATTAAGGTGCGCACAGGTTTGAAAATCAATCAGATGGGCAATGCGCAGCAGCGGTTTCTTGTATTCAAATCAATTGCCTTTAAGATGGAAAATTTTGAGCAGTTGATTAAGGAGGGCGCGATCATTATAGACCTCGGTTCTGGAAGCCTTCAGGTATCAGTGTTTGAGGCCGGTGTGCTTCAATTCAGCCAAAATATTCGTGTCGGTGCGCTTCGCATCCGTGAGGTGCTCTCATCCTTAGAAGGCCAGACCTCAAACTTTACAAATGTCATTCAGGAGTTTGTGGACAACAATATTCAGGCTTTTCGAGGGGCAAATTTAAAGGCGATGAAGATTAAGCATGCGATTGTTGTCGGTGATGAATTTTCTTCAATTATTCATTATATTAACAAAAATAACGGCAAGGCTTCTTTGAGTGCTTCACAGTTTCAAAAGTTTTATGCCAAGCTTTTGGCTTTGGAAACACCGGAAAAGATTGCCGAACAGTATGAAGTCCCTTATGAGCTTGCGACGGTGCTTGTGCCGGCGGCGATTGTCTATAAAAATATATTGGACAGAACGTCAGCTTCAACGATATGGGAGGCGGCTTCGGATTTATGTGACGGCATGGCTTTGGAATACAGTCAGAAGGTCGAGCGTTTTTTGCTGGCGCATGATTTCACAAAAGATATTTTGAATAATGTAAAAAATATTGCAGCCCGCTATGAAAGTGACGTGAACCATGTGAATAATGTGTCGATGATTGCCAAAGCGCTTTTCGACGGTACAAAAAAGATTTCAGGCCTTAAAGAGAGGCATCGGCTTTTGCTTCAGGTAGCTGTGGCACTTCACGATTCCGGCAAGTTTATTAACAGTGACAACAGCAATTTTAACGCCAGCCATATTATCAGAGAGAGTGAGTTAATCGGTCTCACCGATGCGGAAAAAGAAATTGCTGCGGGTATTGTACTTTATAATTCCAGTGCATTTGTGCCGAAATTCGAGAATATGAGCCGCGAGCTTGATAAGGAAAGCTATATAGCGATGCTTAAAATAACAGCTATATTCAAGCTTGCCAATGCGATGGACAGAAGTCATAAGCAAAAGATTGAAAAAATCCGTGTCAATATTACGGAGACACAGGTTCAGATTATTGCAGATACAATTTATGATATAACGCTTGAACAGGGCATGGTTGAAGAAAAGGCGTATTTTTTTGAGGAGATTTACGGTCTGCGTCCTGTTTTGCGTCAAAAAAGAAATGTGTAGAAGGTGGGGGATATGATGACATCAGCAGAAATCAGCAAACCGGAAAATTTTACAAACAGGGAGTTAAGCTGGCTTGAATTTAACTATCGAGTGCTCAGTGAGGCGCGGGATAAGACGCTACCGCTTTTTGAGCGATTGAAGTTTTTAAGTATTACGGCATCAAATTTAGATGAATTTTTTATGATTCGTGTTGCCTCATTGAAGGACATGGTGCATGTGGGCTATTCTAAAAAAGATATTGCGGGGATGACGCCGTCTGAGCAGCTTGCTGCAATCAGCAAAAAGACCCATGAGATGAGCAGCCTTCAGTACAGCACCTACAGCCGTTCATTTCTTCCGGCGCTTAAAAAAGAACATTTTCATATTGTGAATCATTTTGAGGATTTGAATAAGACTCAGGCTGCTTATGTCGATGAATATTTTATGCGTGATGTGTATCCTGTGCTGACACCGATGGCGGTGGATTCCTCACGGCCGTTTCCGCTGATTCGCAATAAGACATTGAATATCGGGGCGCTTATTTGCGAAAAAGGTCATAAGAATGAAAAGAATTATGACTTTGCGACCGTACAGGTACCGGGTGTGCTTCCGAGATTTGTCGTGATTCCTTCGGAAAATAAAGAGGACACAACGATTATTCTTTTAGAGCAGATTATCGAGAAGAATATAAGCCGTCTGTTCTTAAACTATGAGGTTATCTGTGCGCACCCTTATCGAATTATGCGAAATGCCGACCTTACAATCGAGGAGGAGGAAGCGCAGGATTTGCTTATTGAGATTCAAAAGCAGCTTAAAAAGCGCCAGTGGGGCGAGGTTATCCGCCTCGAGGTGGAAGACGGCATGGATAAGCGGCTCTTAAAAATGCTTAAAAAAGAGCTGAATGTGGATGAGAGTGATATTTACCGCATAGCAGGACCACTTGATTTGACTTTCCTGATGAAGGTCAACGGCATGAAGGGCTTTGAGCATTTGAAGTATAAAAAATATGTGCCGGCTGCAGTGCCTGCCTTAAATACGGAGGAGGATATTTTTACTCAAATCCGCCGCCATGATATTATTTTAAACCATCCGTATCAGACCTTTGACCCGGTTGTTGATTTTGTCCGCCAGGCAGCCAAAGACCCGAATGTCCTTGCAATTAAGCAAACACTTTATCGTGTCAGCGGCAATTCGCCGATTATTGCTTCTCTGGCAGAGGCTGCGGATAATGGCAAACAGGTTTCGGTGCTTGTGGAGTTGAAGGCACGTTTTGACGAGGAAAATAATATTGCATGGGCTAAGATGCTTGAAAAGGCAGGCTGCCATGTCATTTACGGTCTTGTCGGTCTTAAAGTGCACAGCAAAATCACGCTTGTTGTCAGAAGGGATGAGGACGGCATCCGCCGTTATGTGCATCTTGGTACAGGAAATTATAATGATGCAACCGCAAAGCTTTATACGGATATGGGACTTTTGACATGTCAAAATCCAATCGGAGAAGATGCGACCGCCGTCTTTAATATGCTGTCGGGATATTCAGAGCCTGCCGGCTGGAATAAGCTGATTGTAGCGCCAATTTGGATTCGTGACCGTTTTGAAGAATTGATTGAGCGGGAAAAGATGCATGCACTGGAGGGAAAACCGGCAAGAATTATAGCGAAGATGAATTCCCTCTGTGATAAGCGTATCATTGAAAAGCTTTATGAGGCGGCATCAGCGGGTGTAAAAATTGATTTGATTATCCGTGGCATCTGCTGTCTTAAAGTCGGTATTCCAGGCATCAGCGAGAATATTACCGTGCGCTCGATTGTAGGAAATTTCCTTGAGCATAGCAGAATTTTCTATTTTTATGATAATGGGCGGGAAGATGTTTTTATGGGCAGTGCAGACTGGATGCCTAGAAATCTTGACAAGAGGGTTGAGATTGTTTTCCCTGTGGAGGATGATTTGTGTAAGAACGAAGTGATGGAGGTGCTTAAAGTGCAGCTCGAGGATAATGTAAAGGCACATATCCTTAAACCGGACGATTCTTACGAGAAGGTCGATAAGCGTGGGAAGACATTAGTTTCATCGCAGGATTATTTCTGCAAGAAAGCAAAAGAAAGGGCACGGCATAAGGATGGTGAAGCCGAAACACCTTCAAGAGTTTTTGAGCCGCTGTACAAAGCAGAAGAATAGAAATTTATAAAATGACTCATATTTCCCGAGTCATAAAAAAGCCTCCGACAGTAAGGTGTGTAGCTTAAATACGGTACACATACCTTGCAACCGGAGGCTTTTTAATTAATAAAATTCATCCATAATATTATAATAGGCATTCATATCAATGTTGGCATAGATATAAAAGCAGATGATAAGCCATACGATGGCTAAAACTAAGAAAACAATATTAAGGACGATTGAGGCGATTGCCATGCCGCGTCCATAAGGCTTTTTGTAGCCGATAATTGCAAGAACAAGACCGACGATATTCATAGGGATTCCGATATACGGAAACAGGCAGCATGGGAGGATGCTTAAAATACCGATAACAAGCGCCGCAATGGCAAATCCGTTATATGGCTGGTGCCCGTTGTTGTACGGAGGCTGATAGCCGTTATTCTGGTAATTGTAATTGGTGCCGCTATTTTGCTGATTCCAGCTGTTTTGATTGTTCCAGTCGTTAGGATTACCCTGTTGGTTATTCCGGTTGTTTTGATTATTCCAGTTTTGCTGGCTGTCCCAGTTTTGCTGGTTATTCCAGTTTTGCTGGTTGTCCCAGTTTGGCTGAGTATTCCAGCCGTCGGAATTGTCCGGCTGAGTATTCCAGCTGTCATATGTGTTGTTTTCTGTATTTTGAGTGTCTGTACTGCTATTTTGCTTTGGACCGAAACGCTGGCCGCAGAACTTGCAGAAGGTTGCCTCGTTTGTATTTTCTGAACCGCAATTTGGGCAAATCATCGTAAATTCCTCCTTCGTATATAAATACAGTATTTGTATAAAATCATACATGATTTTTGTGGAGTTTTCAAGTAAAAATATGTTGGCACAGAGAGAATATTGTCAGAGAAATACGTTGACAAAGCTGCCGGTTGGTGGAATACTGAAAGAGTAAAAATAAAGAATTTGTGAAAAGGTATCAAAAAAATTTGGAAAATGGGGTGAGATATTAGCGATGGCAGAGCGCATATATTTGAATAACGGATGGAAATTTCAGGAAGTCTTTGAGACGGCAATGACAGAAAGCGGCTTTGATACATCAAAAATGCAGGAGGTTCGAATACCTCATACAGTAAAGGAAACACCGCTGCATTATTTTGATGAGCATGTGTATCAGATGGTGAGCGGATACAGGAAGATGCTGTTTATTCCAAAGGAATGGCACGAAAAGACGCTGCTGCTTACGCTTGACGGGGCAGCGCACAGCAGTGAGGTATTTGTCAATGGTATTAAAGCGGGAGAACATCACTGCGGGTATACGGCTTATACAGTAGATATAACGCCTTATGTTGTTTTTGGAGAGGAAAATGTGCTGGCTATAAAGGTTGACAGCAGGGAGAGTCAGAATATTCCGCCTTTTGGTTATGTGATAGATTATATGACTTATGGCGGCATTTATCGGGATGTTTATTTGGATGTCAAGCCGGGGACGTATATGGAGGATGTATTTGTATATACAAAGCAGGCAGAGTTATATAAAGACGAAAATGAACAGCTGTGCTGCAAAAAATCTAGGGTGATTTCGGAGATAAGCCTTCAAAAGCTCTCAGAACCGGTGCTGCTTCGTCAATGGGTGCGCAAAAGAGGCGCCGTGTATCAAATGCTTGGTGAGCAGTTAGTCCAAAAATCAAAAAATGAAAACTCATCTGCCCATACAAAGCTTGTATTTTGGACAGGCGATGTGACACTTTGGGATATAGAGCAGCCATGTTTATATGATATAAAAACAGAGTTGTGGATAGGAAAAGATAAAGTCGATGAAAAGGTTGTGACCTACGGGTATCGGAAAGCACGCTTTAAGAAAGACGGATTTTACTTAAATGGACGTAAGGTGAAAATACGAGGGTTAAACAGACATCAGAGCTATCCTTATGTCGGCTATGCGATGCCTGAAAGTATGCAAAAAATGGATGCGGATATTTTGAAATATGAGCTTGGCCTGAATGCAGTGCGCACCTCACACTATCCGCAATCGCAGTATTTTGTAGACCGCTGTGATGAAGTGGGTCTGCTTGTATTTACAGAGCTTCCGGGATGGCAGTATATCGGTGATAAGGCGTGGAAACGGCAGGCCGTAGAAAATGTCAGGGATATGGTACTTCAATACAGAAATCATGCGTCTGTCATTTTGTGGGGTACCCGTATAAATGAATCGGCCGATGACGATGCCTTTTATCAGGCGACAAACGAGGAAGCAAGTAAGCTGGATAAAACAAGACAGACCGGAGGGGTTCGCTGTTTTAAAAAGAGCCATTTGTTGGAGGATGTATATACGTACAATGATTTTATTCACAGCGGCTTTAACAAAGGGTGTGAAGCAAAAAAGGATGTGACTTCGGACGGGGAAAAAGCCTATATGGTGACGGAATATATGGGGCATATGTACCCGACAAAAGCCTTTGACTGGGAGGAACACCGGCTTGAACAGGCCATCCGTCATGCCAATGTACTTGATGCAGTGGCGCAGGGCGAAGACATTGCGGGAAGCTTTGGCTGGTGTATGTTTGATTATAATACGCATAAAGACTTTGGAAGCGGGGACAGAATATGCTATCACGGTGTGATGGATATGTTCCGAAATCCTAAGATGGCGGCCTATGTGTATGCCTCCTGGCAGGAAAAAATCCCGGTGCTTCAGTTGAGCTCGTCAATGGATATCGGTGAGCATCCGGGCAGTAATCGGGGAAAAGTTTATATTTTTACAAATGCGGACAGTGTGCGTATGTATAAGAATGATGAGTTTATTAAAGAATATACGTCTGAACATGCAAGTCATAAGCATCTAAAGCACAGTCCTCTGAAAATAGATGATTTTATCGGTAATCTTTTGGAAACTCATGAGAAAATGCCGCACAGGCAGGCGGAGGATATTAAGGCTATTTTAAATAAGGTGGCTGAATACGGGCTGTCCCATCTGTCTAAGAGAGAGTATTTAAAAGCGCTGAAGCTTCTCATTATTTATCATATGAAAATTGATGATGCCATTGGCTTGTACAACAAATATATCGGAGACTGGGGCGGCAAATCGACAATCTATCGTTTTGAAGCCATCAAAGACGGAAAGGTATGTGCGGCTGTGACAAAAGCACCGATGAAAAAGGTCGGCCTCTGTGCAAAAGCAAGTCATCTGCATTTGATTGAAGGCAATAGCTATGATGTTGCGGCAGTTCGCATTAAAGCGGTTGATGAATACGAAAATGTGCTTCCGTATTATAATGAACCTGTGGTTTTTGAAACGACAGGCGAAATTGAAATTATAGGACCGCATGTGATGGCGCTTTCGGGCGGTATGGGCGGCGTCTATGTGAAAACAAAGGGCAGCACAGGCGAAGGCGTCTTGACGATAACAACCAACAAAGACGTTCGTGTTCAGTTGACATTTACAATAAATCAGGCATAAAAGGGGGAGTTATCAATGAGCTTGACAGCAAAAGAAAAGTTTTCCTACGGCCTTGGGGCTGTGGGAAAGGACATGGTTTATATGTTGTCTTCCGGTTACATACTTTATTATTATCAGGATATTTTGGGCGTCAGCGCCATTGCCATGGGGATTATATTGATGGCAGCGCGTATCTTTGACGCATTTAATGACCCGATTATGGGTGTTATTGCCGCAAAGACAAAGACAAGGTGGGGAAAATTCCGCCCGTGGCTTTTGATTGGGACGATAACGAATGCGGTGATTTTATATTTCATGTTTTCAGCGCCGCCAGCATTAAACGGAAGCGGTTTAATCGCTTATGCGGCAGTCACCTATATCCTCTGGGGTGTGACATATACGATGATGGACATCCCGTTTTGGTCTATGATACCGGCATTTACAGAGGGCGGACAGGAAAGAGAACGTCTGACAACGCTGGCGCGCTCCTGTGCGGGAGTCGGCTCGGCGCTTATAACGATTGTAACAATCGTTGCGGTCACGGCGCTTGGCGGCGGCAATGAGCGTGCCGGTTTTGGAAAATTTGCATTGCTCGTTGCGGTGCTGTTTGTATTGTTTATTGGTTTTACCTGTATATCAATCAAGGAAAAATCAACAGCCGATGTTGAGTCACCGTCTGTGCGGGACATGTTTAAGGCATTGCTTCAAAATGACCAGGCGATGACTGTTGTTGTCAGTATTGTGCTTATAAATTGTGCCCTTTATATTACATCAAACCTTTTAATTTATTTTTTCAAATATGATATTGCGGGGGATACATGGTATAACACATATACGCTGTTCAATACATTTGGCGGTGCGGTTCAGATTTTATCAATGATGATTTTTTTCCCGTTACTCCGCAAATTTTTAAGCACGATTCAGGTGTTTTATGTAAGCTTTATAATGGCTATAGGCGGCTACGGCATTTTATTTGTTTTAATGTGCGTGGGAATAAAATCTATGGCAGCCTTATTTATACCGGCATTTTTTGTTTTTGCCGCTTTTGGGATGCTGACGGTTTTGACAACTGTTTTTTTGGCTAATACGGTGGATTACGGTGAGCTGAAAAATCATCGGCGGGATGAAAGTGTCATATTTTCAATGCAGACCTTTGTTGTAAAGCTGGCTTCGGGCGTTGCGGCTTTGGCAGCCTCTATATGTCTTTCAATCAGTCATATCAGCGAAAATACAGAGCAGGCTGCGGCAGCTATCGGCAGTACTTCGGTGATGATTTTGCGGATGACGATGACGGTGCTGCCAATGCTTGGTATGCTTGCTGCGCTTATTGTGTTTAAAAGGAAATTTATTCTTACCGAGGAAAAGGTAGAAGAAATTGCAAAGCAGCTGCAAAAGGAGAGGTAGAAACAAGCTTTTTATCTCTTGCCATCTATTCTCTTAAATGCTATAATGCCTAATGATTAAACAAAAGGAAGGAATATGAGCAATGAAGAAGATATTTATCGGCTTGTTTTTTGTGTTGCTTGATTTTAATTTGCGTTATCCGACAGGAACAGAAAATGTTTTTTATGTGATTGGCTTACTGCCGTCATTTATTGGCTGCTTTTTAATTGCGCTGGGACTCAAAGGGCTTTCCGAGCGTAACCGGTATTTTGCACTGGGACAAAAGGTAGCATGGGTGATGACTGCGGTGACTTTCATTAACTACGTACTGAATGCGACAAGTATGGCTTTTAGTGTGATGCAGATAGCGCTGTTTTTAAGTGTTGCTATTGTTATCGGTACAGTAGGGCTTCCGTTTATTATTATCAGAGGCGCCAAAGAAGAGGAAGTAAAGACAGGAACATTTTGGAATACAAAACAGATGATGAAGTTTTGGACTTTCTATGCAGTTTTTGTAGTGCTGCAAAATGTTATGGTATTCGTTCCGGCGGCACAAGTATATATGCTTGTGATGATTGGTACTTATGTGGCCGTGGGTGGTTTGCTTGTTGCCTTTGGAAAAGTGAAGAATATAGCGTAAGGCCGTTTAGAGGACAAAGAACCGGGGATTGTGTATTCATATGCATAAATCCCCGTTTTTTTTGTGTGCAGTATAAGGCCGGAGATAACAAAAACCCGAAAGCATTTGCTTTCGGGTAAAAAAAGAAGCGCGAGACGGGATTCGAACCCGCGACCCTCGCCTTGGCAAGGCGATACTCCACCACTGAGCCACTCGCGCATATCTGATATTTTGTTGCTGTCCTTAAGACATTTATTACTATACACGATAAAGAATGTTTTGTCAACAATAAATTTGAAAAATTTCAAAAAAATATATTTTTAACACAATAACAATAATTAAAGTGCTTCATAAGATAAAAAAAGAGGAAATACGGCGGTGTTGAAATGGCTTGGCAAAAGGAGGAGTTGCAGCAGAAGATTGTTTTGAAAATGATTTCGGTGAAAGGACGGCTAAGATATACTCAAGGGGTGCATAGGGAGGATATTGAGCATGGCTATGCGGATTGCTCATCACTTGTCCGCTGGGTATATAAGGAGGTAGCAGGCATTGATATCGGAGAGGATACGGCAGTACAGATTGTAAGTGATTTTGGTTTTGCAAATAGTGCTGTATGTGTTACATATCA
>CABUBX010000068.1 GCA_902489925.1 uncultured Lachnospiraceae bacterium
GTTTTGACAGACCATACGCCGGGCTTTGGCAGCGCCGCAAAATATGTCGCATCCACAGTTCGCGAAATCGGTATTGATGCTTCGATTTACAACACTAAATCCGTAACCATTGTTGAAATTATGGGACGTCATGCTGGATGGCTTACAGCGGCCTCTGCACTTGCAAGACAATTTAAAACTGATAATCCTGTACTTATATATCTTCCGGAAGTTGATTTTGATGAAGATACCTTCATTACCCAGATTGAAAAAGCTTTTGAAACTAAGCGAAATCTCGTTGTCTGTGTCTCCGAAGGTATTCATGACGCTTCCAAAAAGTTTATATGTGAATACGGCAGCAGTGTCGGTACAGATAACTTCGGTCACAAAATGCTTGCCGGCTGCGGCAAATATCTTGAAAACCTTGTTAAAAGCCGCTTAGGTGTTAAGGTTCGTTCTGTCGAATTAAATGTTACACAGCGCGCTTCTTCTGCTCAGATTTCTAATACAGACCTCCTTGAGGCAATTGAAGCCGGAAGTTATGCCGTTATTTCCGCCCTAAACGGCCATACAGGAAAGATGGCAGCCTTTGAACGTATAAGTGACAATCCATATAAGATGCGCTGCACATTAAAAGATGTCAATGATATCTGCAACAAAGAAAAAACCGTACCGTTAGAATGGATTACAGAAAACAAGGCCGATGTTACAGAGGATTTCATAAATTACGCAGCACCGCTTATTGCCGGAAAAATTCATGTTCCTGAAGAAAACGGTCTTCCAAAATTTGTTTACAGAAAAGAATTTGCAAAATAGTACATACGACTTTCAGTCAAAGCAAATGGGACGAGATTAAAATCCCGTCCCATTTGCCTTAATATTAAAACTTCCCTTATGTTCATCTGCATCGATATATACAACAACCTTTTCAGATGCAGCTACATCCAAAGATAATGTCTGGATATTATCTTTATTAAAAATGGAATTGCCATCTTTATCTTTCATTTCTATAGAAATACTGCCATCTTCTGTAACAACCTCCACATGAAGTGACTTCTGTTCATCTTCCAAACGAATTGTATGCTTCATCTTTCCATCCAGCATTACATAACTCGCCGACCAATTTTGACCTATATCATTACCGACATAGCCAATACGAACTGCATTCCACAATCAACAACTCCCGGTTAAAAGTTGTCGCGTCTGTTGCTATATGACCGCCCTTTTCGCCCCATGGCCTCCAACGCAGCTTTCCAATGGCATAATTAAGATTTATATTTTTATAGAACAGCCCGTATCCCATATTTCCTGTAATGACAACAAGCCCCCAAAAAAACGATAATATTTTTTCCTCATGTTGGATTACCTCCTATAATGTCATTTGCTGTTTTTATAAGCGCTTTAAGCCGAGACAATTCTGCTTTTGCAATTTCTTTGCCTTGTGGTGTAATAATATATTCCTTTTTTCGTCCCCCGCTGTCACCGCACGGCAAAATCCACCCCTTTTCCTGCAATGAATTTAACGCACCATACAAAGTCCCTGCCCCCAATGAAAGTCGTCCGTTTGTTTTTTCTTCGATAAACTGCATCACAGCATATCCATGCTTTGGCATATAAAGAGAAAGCAAAATATAAAAGGTTACTTCCGTAAGTGCGCCTCCTTTTACATTATCTCTCACGTTTCATCCCTCCAATATTACGTTTACTGTAATATACCTATATCACTAAACGTAATAGTTGTCAACACCGAAAGTTCTTCCTGTAAGACAAAAAAATACTGCATATGCGCCAAGCGCATATGCAGTATTTATTCAGACAATTCCTCAAGAGCAATCGTTTTTCCATCTCGCCATATTCTTTCAAGATCATAAAACAATCTGTCTTCCTCTGAAAAAATATGGATAATAATGTCCTGATAATCCATCAATATCCAGTTTGCTGAGCGGTAGCCTTCAACCTGACGCGGATTATATCCCGCCTTTCCAAGCATTTCCTCCGCATTATCCGCAAGCGCCTGAACCTGGTTTTTATTGCTTCCGCTGACAATTATGAAGTAATCTGCCATAACACTGACATCTTTAATATCAATAACCTTTAAGTCTATCGCCTTTTTATCCTGAAGCGCTTCAACAGCAATTGCCGCCATCTTTCTTGAATCATTCATCCGCGTTTCTCCTTACTAAATCCTTGTAATAATTAAATGTAACCTCTGTTTGTTCATCGACCGCCTGCTTCTTTCTATATAAATAAGCAAGCGTCTGTTTCAAAATAAGATACACAGCCTCATCAATATTTTCAAAGCTCTTTTTCCTAAGCTGCTCTAAATTTGGTGCCTGATTGCGGCTCGGCTCAATATAATCTGCCACAAACACAATTTTTTCCAAAAGCGTCATTGCCGGTTTTCCTGTCGTATGACAACAAATTGCATCCAGTATTTCCCGGTCATTTACACCATATTTTTCCGACGCCAAATAGGCACCGACTTTTGCATGAAGCAGATATGGGCTCTTTTGCTCGGCTGCCGTAATGACAATACCATGCCGCTCACACGTTTTAATCAGCTTATCCGCCGTCATATGCTTGGCACAGTCATGGAGAAGTCCTGCCATCAACGCTTTATTCATATCTGCACCGTAGCGCATCGCCAACGACGCACTTGTGTACTGGACACCGAGAATATGCAAAAATCTGCGCTCTGTCTGCTTCTTTCTTAACTGATTTTGTATTTCCACAACATTCATACGGTCCATCTGCATTGATGTGTCCCCTCCTTCCTCTGGAGTTAAATATAATTTATTTGTCTGAATATAGTTTCTGACATCCTCCGGAACAAAATACCGGATTGTTTCTCCCTTTGCCACTCTTTCTCTGATAATCGTCGATGATATTTCCATTCTCGGTGCATGAAGCATAGAAATCGCAGCACCTTCATATTTTTCTGTGAGATAATCCGCCTGAAGCTGAAGTCGTTTTAAGTCATCATCATCCCTTGAAGCCACAAGGATATGGGCATCCCGGATAACTTTTTCAGGGCAATGCCATGTCTCAATAGCCATCAGCGAATCGCCGCCCATAATCAAATAAATCTCAGCCTTAGGATAAAGCTTTAAAAACGTTTCCAATGTATCCGACGTATAGGATATGCCCTGTTTTTTTATTTCATAATCACACGGGATAAAGTAGGGCACATCCCGCACAGCTTCCTCGACCATGGCCATACGTACTTCATCCGCTAAAATCTGTTCCTTGTCTGCTTCGGTCTGTTTGTGCGGCGGAATATGCGCAGGTATAAAAAATATTTTATTAAGACCGTATTCATAAAAAGCATTTTCGGCAATCATCAAATGCCCTGTATGCACAGGATTGAAGGTACCTCCGAATATACCTATCTTTTCCGGACAATCCACGCTTATCACCTCTATGGCAGAATAATTTTCTTCTTATTATCCTTGCCTTCTTTATAAAGAACAATTTTTTTGCCAATCACCTGAACAACCTCTGAGCGTGTTCTCTCTGACAAATAGCGAGCCAATTCCTTAGGGTCATCCAGACAATTTTGAAGCACCGAAATTTTAATAAGTTCTCTCGCTTCAAGCGCTTCCGCAACAGCCGCTGTAAATTCCGGTGTCAGTGAGCTCTTGCCAATCTGAAAAATAGGCTCAATATTCATTGCAAGGCTTTTTAAATAAGCTCTTTGTTTGCTTGTTTTAATCATTGTATCCTCCGTTTATTTATAATAATCAAATTCAAGCGCATACATACGCACTGTATCGCCTTCCTTAATACCTTTTGCCTCAAGTTCATCTAAAATGCCGTTATCGCGCATAAACTTCTGGAAGAAGTCAAATCCCTTTTCCGACTCAAGATTTGTATAACCAAGCATTCTTTCGATTCTTGGACCTTCGACGACAAAAGCACCGTCTTCCTCGTCAATCGTCACTGTATACGGTTCTTCAGCCTCCACAGTTTCAGGGAAAAACTCCCTTTCAAACACAGTCGGTTCTTCTTTAATCTCATCAAGCATCCCGCGGACACAGTATAAAAGCTCTTTTAAGCCTTTACCGCTGACTGCAGAGATAGGAAATACTTTAATTCCCTGAGGTTCAAATTCCTCTTTTAAAAGCGTAATTGCATCATCATTTTCGCCTTCATAGAGCGCATCAATCTTATTTGCCGCAATCACCTGAGGGCGCTTTGCAAGCTCAGGATTATAACTTTCAAGTTCTTTGTTTATTGTATGAATATCTACAATCGGGTCGCGTCCCTCAACACTGGCTGCATCCACAATATGAATAATGACCTTTGTACGCTCGATATGGCGTAAAAATTCATGTCCGAGACCGATGCCTTCTGATGCACCTTCAATAATTCCCGGAATATCCGCAATCACAAAACCTTTGCCGCCGTCCAAATCAACAACGCCAAGATTCGGATTCAGCGTTGTAAAATGATAATTCGCAATCTTTGGTTTTGCATTCGTCACTCTCGATAAAAATGTTGATTTGCCAACGTTCGGAAAACCTACAAGCCCAACATCCGCAATCACTTTAAGCTCGAGCATCACATAAAGTTCCTGACATTTTTGACCGGGCTGTGCATACTTTGGCGCCTGCATTGTCGGTGTGGCATAATTCATATTTCCCTTACCGCCGCGGCCGCCTTTCAAAATAATCTGGCGCTTATTATTATGCGACATATCCGCAATCACAAGACCTGTCTCGGCATCTTTAATCACTGTTCCCTCGGGCACTTTAATGACAAGGTCATCTCCGTCTGCACCGTGACAGCGACGCTTGTTGCCCGGTTCACCGTCCCCGGCACAGTATTTTTTATTATTCCTAAAATCCATCAGTGTATTAAGGCCTTCATCAACTTCAAAAATAATATCTCCGCCTCTGCCGCCGTCACCGCCGTCCGGTCCGCCTGCTGGTACAAAAAGTTCACGTCTGAAACTGACATGTCCGTCACCGCCCTTGCCTGAACGGATATATATCTTCACTTTATCTACAAACATCTTTTCACCTCTTTTACATCTCTAATTTCTAAAAGAGCGACTTCAAATTACTGGAATCTGAAGTCGCTCTCGTAAATTTTATTCGTTCACTACTACTGGATAAACAGAAGCCTGCTTCTTGTCTCTGCCTTTTCTTTCAAATCTTAAAACACCGTCTACTAAAGCGAATAATGTATCATCACCGCCGCGTCCAACGTTAACACCTGGATGGATTTTAGTACCACGCTGTCTGTAAAGAATGTTTCCGGCTTTTACAAACTGTCCGTCAGCTCTTTTTGCACCAAGTCTTTTAGATTCGGAATCTCTGCCGTTCTTTGTAGAACCAACACCCTTTTTGTGAGCGAAAAACTGAAGGTTCATTCTTAACATTGCCTACACCTCCTTGATTTTCAAATGTATATAAGCATTATCATATTCTTTTTGTATCGTTTCTAAACCAAGAACCATTGCATTCATCAGTAATTCAGTCTCATGACTGATTTTGCCGTCAAAAATCACTTCAATAAATCCGCCATCTTCTTCGGCATTTACTTTCATAGAATCTTTTGTAAAAGCTTCTATAGAATTAATTGTATTGAGTATAAGCACTGATACTGCACTGCATACAATGTCATGTCCATACTCGTCATACTCAGCATGTCCTAATGATTTAAAGCCCTTATAGATACCATGGCTGTCTTTAAAAACTGCTACATTAATCATAGCATCACCGATTAAGCGTTAATTTTTTCAATCTTAACCTGTGTATACTGCTGTCTGTGGCCGTTTTTCTTGTGGTAGCCTGTTTTTCTCTTATATTTGTAAACGATAACTTTTTTAGACTTGCCTTCTTTAACAACATTAGCTGTTACTGTAGCACCTTCAACTGTTGGATTACCAACCTTAACGTCATCACCGCTTACAACAAGCACCTGGTCAAAAACAACTTCACTGCCGGCTTCAACGCCAAGCTTTTCAACTTTGATAACATCGCCCTCTGCGACTTTGTACTGTTTACCACCTGTTGCTATAATTGCGTACATATGGCACCTCCTATAATCATTACTCGCTAGTTACGGCGGCATTTCTGCGCTTATGCCTCACTATGCGGCACACTTGATTATAATACCATTGGAGGTGCCATATGTCAAGGAATATTTATATATTTTTCAATATTTTTATTTACTTTTCGTCATCTTCCTTTTCCGTCCTGTTATAATCCGGCCAACGGTCTGTGACAATTTCTGCAAGCATGTCAACAATCTTATCAATGCCGAAATAACTGCTGTCAATAACTAAGTTCTTGCCGTCATACTGACCCCATTTGCGGTCGGTATAATACTGGTAATAACTTCGTCTCTGCTTGTCAACCCTTGTAATCTCCCGTTTTGCGGCTTCCGGAGACTCTAAAAGATATCTGTCCATAATCCGCTGAATACGGCTTTCAATCGGTGCATACACAAAAACATGAAGACAATTCGTAAAATCCTCAAGGACATAGTCGGCACATCTTCCGACAATAACACAAGATTCCTTCTGAGCAAGCTCTTTAATAATCGAAGACTGTGTCCAGAAAAGGCGGTCATTGACAGTGCCGTACTCTCCCGGAGATGTCACATAAGAGCTGAAAAACGGATGTGAGGCTTTCTCATCTGCCTGATAAAGCACCGCCGAATTCATACCGCTTTTAGCCGCTGCCATATCAATCAGATTTCTGTCATAATAATTAATTCCCAGTTTTTTTGCCAGCTTCTCCGCAATCTCCTTACCACCGCTGCCATTTTCACGTCCGATTGTAATAACTATATTCTTACCCATATAAATCCCCCTTTTCCAATTAAGAAAGGTCTGCCTGCTGCCAACTTCAATGCCATCGGCAGGCACTGAAGCTATGTATGATGTCGTGTATTTTTTAGGCTTTTCATCCCCGATATCATATATTTATTATATCACATAATAGGCAAAAACGGCAATTAAAAGACTTATAAAAATTGCAGAAATTATATCTGACAGGTAATGCATTCCCGACACGACTCTCGACGCCCCAATGATTCCTGCGAGAACAAGCATAGGGATACCGAGCCACAAATGTATATACAGACACGCCATAGCAATCAAAAAAGCACTTGCCGTATGACGGCTCGGAAGACTCTGTCCTTTACCCTCTTTATATTTTAAAAACGGCTGAAATCCAAGCGCCTCATACGGTCTTTGCCGATTCACAATTTTCCTGAAAACTGTCACAAAAACAAAGCCGGCAGCCGGCACAATAAGGTAACGCCATAAACGCCCATCCTTCATGTAAATAAGCCCTGCACCACAAACGATGTATACTGCTGCACAAAGCAGCGGCAGCAGCCGGCAAATTATTTCCAAGAGCAATGACCTTACCGGCGAAGCTTCAAAAAACCGTATCATTTTTTCATAACTTTCCTTCTTCATATTCTCTCCCAAGCTGCTCGTGCAGAGGTTTTCTCACTTTTTTTCTCGTCAGTTCAACAATATTTAACCGGGTCATATCCACAAAAACAGTGCGCACACTGTCTTTTGCAATTTCGGCCTTCAAAAGCTCAATAAGCGCATCTCTGTTTTCTTGCTGCTTCATATTGATAAAATCAATAAGAATAATTCCCGAAAGATTACGAAGTCTTAGCTGACGCGCGATTTCCGCGGCAGCCTCCATATTAATTTTAAGGAACGTCTCCTCGCCTGTTTTTTTGCCTGTATAGCGCCCTGTATTGACATCAATCACAACAAAGGCTTCTGTAGGCTCTATAATCAGCGAGCCGCCGGATTTAAGCCATACTCTTTTTGAAAGCAGCCGCTCTATGTGAGTTTCAAGACTCAGCAGCTTGATTAGCGGCAGCTGTTCATCCTCGTACAACACAAGCCGATTCAAAAGACTGCTGCCAAGCTTATTTAAAAGTATATCATAGACCTCTTTAATATCCGTAGATACCTTTACAAGCGCTTCATCACACATCTGACGTACTCTTTCGACATAATCTTCCAAAGGTCTGTAAACCTCGGAAAAGCATGTGAGATATCTGCTTTTTTCAATAATCCGATGATATTCTTCTTTAAGATGTACCATATCCGAGATAATTTCTGCATCCGATGCCGTCTGCGCCTTTGTCCTTACAATAAAACCGATGTTTTCCTCCGTCTGGCCTTTGACCAAATCAAGAAGCTGCTGTCTTCTTGATTCATTTTCAATTTTATTGGAAACTGCCGCCACATCTTTTCCGGCTTTAAGTACGGCATATTTTCCGGTAAGACTAATATTTGAGGTCAGCACCGGTGCCTTCGTCTTCATATTTTCCTTAACAACCTGAACTAAAAGCTCATCACCCGGCACAAATTTCGTACCTGACTTATTATTTAAAAAAAGCGGACACGGATTATCCCCCATTTTATAGTACCCATTGATGCCGCCCCCGATTTCGATAAAAGCGGCATCAATATTTTTTACAACAGTCTTTACTTTACCGACATAAATACGATTGAGCAGTCCTGTATCTCCTGCGCGGTCAGCATACACCTCTGCCAGCTTGTCATCCTCATAAACCGCTGTAAGCCAAAAAGATTTATACGGCACAATGTATACTTTTTTCATCGCCGTCATTTATAAAATCTCCTCACCAAGGTCATCCAGAGAAATAAAGCCGCCATTTTGTTTGTCCTCGGCATACATCTCTCTGCGGCATATAGACAGTGACAGCGCATCAAAAGACCATTGATTTGCATCACAGAGCGCCTTAATTACAAGCTCAGGCCTGAGATTTGCACTGCTGCCGCAGGCAACCTTCATAAAGCACTTATTTCCCGTCACATACATCTTGTGAATCATCGGACGGATATTAACCTCACTGACACTCTTTTTTGTTTCCTTTGTGATTAAAAGCTGCTCTTTTTTCATCATCGCATCGACTGCTTTTGAAAAATCAGCTTCTGCAACGGGCAGTCCGCCAAGTACAACTTCATAATCTGCAGCAGCAATCAAAGACATGGCATTCGAGCGTCGGGTCTCATCTTCAATTTTCTTAAAGCTTAAAATACGGACACCCTCAGCCATCTCTTGATTAAGTTTTTCAATCATAACCTTTGAATTTTCAGAAGAATGGACAAAAATATCCATATATTCACCTGTACTCGTCAGACCGACGCCGAGCGGCGAAGCAAATGAAATCAATTGGTGTGGACTAAAGCCTTGTGAATACTCGATATCAATACCGCTTCTTCTGAAAGCCTTCTGAAAATAACGCATCATATCAAGATGTCCGATAAACTTCATAATACCTTCTTTTGCAAAACGTATTCTAATTTTCATAGCAGACACCTCCTTCATAACTCTTACAGCCACACCCTGAGCACTGCTGCCGGCAATTCGGTGTAACAATCTCTTTTTGGGCTCTTTCCCACTCACGGATTAAAAATGCCTTTGTCACACCGGCATCAATGAAATCCCACGGCAAAAGCTCATTCACACTTCTGTCTCTTGCTGTATAAAAATCCGGATTTATCTCATTTTCTTCAAAAGCCTTCATCCATACATCGTATTTAAAATTCTCTGACCAAGCATCATAAAGACAGCCGTTTTTATAGGCCGTCAATAAGACAGAAGACAACCGCCTGTCTCCTCTCGCCAAAATACCCTCAAGCCGGGTAAGCTCTGCATCATGCCAATTATATTTAATACTCTTTTTATTTAACTGGTCTTTGATTTTATGATTTAAAAACCGCTGTTTTTCCAAAAACTCCTCGCTTGTGTTTTGTCTTACCCACTGAAACGGCGTAAAAGGCTTAGGCACAAAAAATGATGTACTTGCCACAATTTCTACACGGCCGCCGCCCGGACGTCTGTCCTTAGGAATCGTATAATAAAGCGAGGCAATCTTATTTGCCAAAAGCGCAATCCCCTCGATATCATCGTAGGTTTCTGTCGGAAGCCCAAGCATAAAATAAAGCTTCACACGATTCCATCCGCCTTCAAAAGCGCTCATGGCACCGGTCAGTATATCCTCCTCAGTCAGACCTTTATTAATCACATCACGAAGCCGCTGAGTACCCGCCTCCGGTGCAAATGTTAAGCTGCTCTTTTTTACATCCTGAACCTTGCTCATAACATCTAACGAAAAGGCGTCTATACGAAGCGACGGCAAAGAAATATTCACTTTCTTTTCACTGCACTCATCAATAAGGTAATTGACAAGCGGCTCTATATCCGAATAATCACTTGAGCTTAATGAGCTTAAAGATATTTCTTCATGACCGCTTTCATTTAACATGCAAGCCGCATATTCTTTAAGCTTTTCAAGCGGACGCTCGCGATTCGGACGATAAACCATACCTGCCTGACAAAAGCGGCAGCCTCTGATACAGCCTCGCTGAATTTCAAGCACCACTCGGTCCTGTGTGACCTTGATGAAAGGTACAAGCGGTTTTTTAGGATACACGGCATCCCCCATATCTGAAACAACCTGTTTTTCAATTTTCTCCTTAGCGTGAGTATTTACAGCCGCAAATTTCTTTAAAGTTCCGTCTTCATTATAAGATGCCTCATAAAATGCAGGCACATAAATCCCCGGTATTTCCGCCGCTGCCTCTAAAAACTCTTTTCTTGTTTTGCCTTCTTTTTTATAAGCTTTATACGTATCCAGAAGCTGATGATAAACTGTTTCACCTTCACCGATATAAAACATATCAAAAAAATCCGCAAGAGGCTCCGGATTATATACACAAGGGCCGCCGCCAATCACAATAGGCATTGCTTCGGTTCTGTCCTTTGCCAGCATCGGAATACCTGCAAGGTCAATTAACTGAAGCACATTTGTATAACACATTTCATATTGAAGTGTAATTCCCAAGAAGTCAAAATCACGAACCGCCTCCTGTGATTCAAGGGCAAAAAGCGGAATATTTTCCCGACGCATAACACTGTCCAAATCTGTCCATGGTGAATAAACACGTTCACACCATGTATCCTCACGCGAATTTAACATATCATAAAGTATCTGAATCCCGAGATAGGACATGCCAATCTCATAAACGTCCGGAAACGCTATGGCAAAGCGAATATCCACATCCTCTGCTTTTTTCATCACCGCATTAATTTCATTGCCGAGATATCTGGCCGGCTTATCAATTTTCAGCAGTACATCATCACTTAACGCTAATTTTTTCATATCTGTCCTTTCATAATTTATAAAAATATCTTTCTATTTACTGCAATCGTTCATATTATATCTGTTTTGCCTCCAAACTGCAAGACTGTATATCTGTATGCGCCTTTAAATATCCCTCTTTCCATATTTTATCTATATAATTTT
>CABUBX010000069.1 GCA_902489925.1 uncultured Lachnospiraceae bacterium
TTGGGCAATTTTGAGCTAACAGGCAGTACAATTTTCAAGTAGCACAACGAGTTAAATTAAATAGAGACTACTTTTTTTCCGGAATATGTGCTAAAATATGGAATGTTAGCAGTGCGGTATGAAATGTAGCGCACAAGAAGGACGATATGAGGAGTGTCAATATGAGAAAAGTTATTCTTGCGTCGGCATCGCCGAGAAGAAGCTCACTTTTGCGTCAGGCAGGGATAGATTTTACAGTGCTTGTTTCCAACATCGATGAGAAGACAGAAGAAAAGGCACCGGAAAAGCTGGTGACAGCTTTGGCTGCTCTTAAAGCTTCAGATGTTTATGTGCAGGTAAGCAAAACTTCACAATTTGATTTGCGCAGCAGTGTTGTACTTGGGGCAGATACAGTCGTGTGCTGTGACGGTGTTGTTCTTGGAAAACCGGAGGATGAAGCGGATGCGCGGAGAATGCTGCAGATGCTTTCGGGAAGAAGCCATGAAGTTTATACAGGTGTTTGCATGATAGGACAGGATGCGCAGGGAGATGTATTCAAGGAAATGTTTGCTGTGAAAACATCTGTTGTTATGCAGACATTAACAGATGATGTTATTCGTTGGTACATTGCCACTAAAGAGCCGATGGACAAGGCAGGTGCCTATGGTATACAAGGCTATGGTGCAGTGCTTGTAAAGTCTATTGAAGGCGATTACAATAATGTTGTCGGACTTCCTTTGACTGAAGTATGGCAGAGATTATATCATTTAGCATAGATTTAGGAGTAAATTATGGATTATCAGATGACAGAACAGGAACGAGTGTCGTTTCTTAAATTTGCCGCCGATTTTCCGGAAGATGTACGCAAAGGACTGGCGGTATTCTGCGATTACGTTATTGGCAGAGCCGTTATTCCGTATAAGATAAAGAACAGAGAGTTTGTTGTAAGAGTTGCAGATACAGCAGCTTTTTCTATTACACTGACTTTTCATGAGGTGCTTATCGAGGATGGGCGTCATCCGAGGGAAATATTGATGACACAGGTGCGTGGACAAAAAACAGCCCATGGCGCTCGTATTTATTTTAAAAATGCGTTGGCGCCGGAAGGATTGGTTAAAGAAAGCTCTTTCTATTTTGAAAGTGTGACAGCAAAAATAGAGCTTTGGAATTACAATTTAAGTACAGTACCGATTGATTTGAAAGCAGATAAGGTACCATGGCGGCTTGTGGCTGAAAGAATTAATGCATTTATGGATAAGTGGCATATTCTTGGGGATGGTTTTTTTAATACATATGAGAAGAATAGTGCACTGTTTTTTAATTTTTTATATTTATATCTCGGATGGTATCTTCATGAGGACACAGTCATCGGTTATGGACGGACGAATGTGCGCTATGATAAAACACTTCAAGAGATATGTTATCTTGAACCGCAGGTACGCAAGGCGGCGAGAGATGTTTTTGTGCAGTGTCAGTGGGATGACATGCTTTTGCTTTTGGACAATTACGATACAGATGCTTATGCATTTTTTGAGGCATGGGTTTATAAAATTACCTATAAAGACGGACGAAGGTTTTTTGATTTTGTGTGTGATTTGTTGGATAAGTGCTGCCGCAATTACTCAAGGGTGGGCTCGGTGCTTTCGATATATGCGGGAAGTCACAGTATGATGAAGTCTATGCTGGATAATCTTTTTAAGAACCGTGGGTGGTTCGGACATTATCCGTCATACAGTTATATAGAAAGACCGAAGTTTATTGAGACGAACACAGTGTATGAGCGTAAATATACGTATATCAATGAAAAGAAAAAGACGGTATTTTTGCGTTTTTTAGAATCTGTTCATGATGGCGGTATACAGATTGCTGCGGTAGAGGGCAGCATTTTGTCGAGAGAGCACAGTGAAAAAACAATGCCGGGTGACGCACTGTATGCTTATTTTTCCGATGGCGGCAGACGGGAAGCCCATATGATTGAGGAGGTTTTTATTACTGAAAATATGGCAAAGGAAGAATTGAGCCGACAAGTGACATTATTTTTCAAAAAGTGTATGGACCATAGAGAAGTTTAAGCTTATATAATATGAAAGCGCCTGTTAAAAAGCTGACAGGCGCTTTCGATTTTTAAAGCTGATACAGTTTTGTGTATTTTTCTTCCAAATAATGAATATAGTAATCCGGGTTGAAGCCCTCGCCCATAAGACCGTGTAAAAGCTCATCAGTTGTTTTAGAGCCTGCAAATCGGTGGAGATTTTCTTTAAGGTAACTGTTGATTGGTTCAAAGCTGCCTTTTTTCAGGTAATCCTCCAATGGCATGACAGTCTTTAAATGTGCATAGATTTGCGCTGCAATGGCTGTGCCGATGGCATAGGAAGGAAAGTAGCCGAAAGAGCCGATAGCCCAATGGATATCCTGAAGAATACCTTCGCTGTCTGTCTGAGGACGTACACCGAGATATTCTTCATATTTATCATTCCAAAGCTTTGGAAGCTCATTGACATCGACATCGCCGTTGAAAATAAGTTTTTCAATTTCATAACGAACCATAATATGCAGACAATAAGTCAGCTCATCGGCTTCTGTACGAATCAGGGAAGGTGTGGATTTATTGATGCTCTGAACAAAATGGCTGAGGCTGATGTCCTTTAACTGTGAAGGAAAAGCGTTCTGAAGCATCGGATACAGCGGCGTCCAAAAGGCTTCACTGCGCCCGATATTATTCTCAAAAAGACGGGACTGACTTTCATGCATACCCATGGATATGACTGAGGCCGGGGTGCCTGTCAGCTCATCATCAACATGCATCTCATAAAGTGCGTGGCCGCTTTCGTGAATTGTAGAAAACAAGGCGCTTTCTAAATTGTTTTCGTGATAGGCTGTCGTAATACGGACATCTTTATTATGAAGATTTGTCGTAAATGGATGGACACTTGTCTTAATAACGCCGTGATTAAAATCAAAACCGATATGTTCGGCCAGTTTCCTTGAAATCTCGGCCTGCTTTGTCGTGTCATAGGAAAGATAATTGAAATCCTTATCAATCAAATGATTGTTTTTTACAGCAGCTTTGACAAGGGGAACAATGGCGGCTTTAAGTTTCTCAAAGAAGGCATCAAGTACATCGGATGTAAAGCCTTTTTCATAATCATTTAAAAGTACATCGTAAAGTGGGCCGTCATAGCCTTCAGCATTCGCCTTATAGCCGGCAAACTTCTTATTATAATCAATCAACTGACAAAGAACAGGCGCAAAAGAAGCGTAATCGTTATCTGCCTTTGCTTTTTGCCAGACAGAGTCTGCTTTTGCCAGAAGCGTCTGATAAGCCGCATACTCGTTGGCAGGAATATAGCGAATGTCATCGAATTGTTCTTTGGTCTTTTTTACAATCCGCTTTTGAACATCTGTAAGGTCATCAGCTGTACTAAGCTTGTCGATAAGGGACATCATTTCATCATTAACAAAAGTATGATAATAGATTTCGTTTAAGATACCGACATATTTGGCAGTTTGTTCGACAGCGCCGGATGGGGCTTCGGTTGAGCTGTCCCAGTTAAACAGTATCAAAGCAGATGCCAAGGCATAGCTTTTATCAATACAGCTCATAAATTTTTCATAATCTTTATTCAAGACGTTTACCTCCTTATATACCCTTTCGGGCAGTGAATATGACATTGCAAAAACTGTATGGGTTTTCAAATGTACAGTGATTATATTATATGACAGATAGTGCGGATGGACAAGCAGTTTGCGATGTTTTTTGGGAGTTTTCGTCAAGTTGACAGATAATTATGTCAAGTAAAATTTTTTACGGGAAAAACTTTGAATATGGGTAAAGTCGTTGTTTTTTTTTGCTTTTTTCCAAACGGGCATGAGGAAATGGGAAAACAAGTGACAAAATGACGTAAAAAGCATGGGTTTATAGGGATGTTTGTTGTAAAATGTGATTACAAAAACATGAAAAAGACAAAGTCAACAAAAAAGAGCACTTTAATTTAGCTAATTGGACTATGGCAATAAATTCAAAGATAGTGTAGTATATAGCTATCGAAAACAGAAACAATGAATTTATTACCATAAGGGGGATAACCAAATATGTCAAGTTTATCACTTAAGCACATTTACAAAATCTATCCTAACGGTTTTAATGCTGTTAAGGACTTTAACCTTGAAATTGAAGATAAAGAATTCATCATCTTCGTAGGACCTTCAGGTTGTGGTAAATCTACAACACTTCGTATGATTGCTGGTCTTGAAGAAATCAGTAAAGGTGAGCTTTACATTGATGGTAAGTTGATGAACGACGTTGAGCCAAAGGACAGAGATATCGCGATGGTATTCCAGAGCTACGCTCTTTACCCACATATGTCTATTTATGACAATATGGCTTTTGGTCTTAAGTTAAGAAAAGTTCCAAAAGATGAAATTGACAAGAAAGTTAGAGAAGCAGCTCGTATTCTTGATATTGAGCATTTATTAGAAAGAAAACCGAAGTTATTATCCGGTGGTCAGAGACAGCGTGTTGCTATGGGTCGTGCAATCGTTCGTGAGCCTAAGGTATTCCTTATGGACGAGCCTTTATCAAACCTTGATGCAAAATTAAGAGTACAGATGAGACTTGAGATTTCTAAACTTCATCAGAGATTACAGACAACAATTATCTACGTAACACATGACCAGACAGAGGCTATGACACTCGGTACAAGAATCGTTGTTATGAAAGATGGTGTTGTTCAGCAGGTAGATTCACCTCAGAACTTATATGACAGACCGGGCAACTTATTCGTTGCAGGTTTCATCGGTTCACCTCAGATGAACTTCATCGATGCAAAACTTGTTAAAGAAGGCAACAACGTATTCCTTGCATTCGGTGACAATAAGATTACTGTAACACCTGAGAAGGCTGCAGCTTGTGCAGACTACATCGGCAAAGAAGTTACATTTGGTATTCGTCCTGAAAGTATCCATGCAGCTGCTACATATGCTGGTGCAAACGCTAATAACACAGTACACTCAACAGTAAGAGTATTCGAGATGTTAGGTGCTGAAGTATTCGTATACGTTACAGTTGACGGCGTTGACGTTACTGTTCGTGAAGCTCCGGGTACAGTTGTAAAACCGGGTGACACCATTGATATTGCAATGGATGTTGAAAAGATTCATATCTTCGACAAAGAAACACAGGTTACAATTACAAACTAATCATAACCGTAATTTACAGGGAAATACATATAAATATGTATTTCCCTTTTTGTTAAAGGTGTGATATAATTTAAAAAGTATGTAGAATCCAATAAAAACAGATGAAAGGTGTGGGACAATGGCATATAACCAGATGCTTCAAAGTACAATCGAAGGTGTTAAGGCAATCGCAAGAACTGATTTATGTGTGATGGACACCGATGCAAACGTTATAGCTTCAACAGTCAGCTCTGCAGAGGAATATCGTGAATCGGTACTGACTTTTGTCGAATCCCCGGCAGAAATTCAGGTCGTACAGGGGTATCAGTATTTTAAAATATTTGATGCGGGACAGTTGGAATATATTATGCTGATTCGCGGGGACAGTGATGATATTTATACTATCGGAAAGCTTGTTGCTTTTCAGATTCAGAATCTTTTATCCGCATATAAGGAAAAATTTGATAAAGAGAACTTTATTAAGAATGTCCTCCTTGATAATATGCTTCTCGTAGATGTCTATAATAAAGCAAAAAAACTGCATATTGCAGCAGATGCGCGCAGAGTTGTTTTTGTTATTGAGACATCAAAGGATAAGGACAGCGACTCTTTGGATATTATTAAAGGGCTTTTTGCCGGACAGCCAAAAGATTTTATTACGGCAGTCGATGAACAGAGTATCATTCTTGTAAAAGAACTGCGAGAGGATGAGGATTATCCTGAGCTTCAGACAACGGCGAAGATGATTGTTGATATGCTCGGCTCAGAAGCTATGGAGAATGCGTATGTTGCTTACGGAACAATCGTGGATAAGATTAAGGACGTATCCAAGTCATTTAAGGAAGCAAAGATGGCGATGGATGTGGGTAAGATTTTCTACAGCGAGAAGAATATTGTGGCTTACAGCCGTCTTGGTATAGGACGCTTAATCTATCAGCTTCCGATTCCGCTTTGCAAGATGTTTATTGATGAGATTTTCCCGGAAACAACACCGGATGATTTTGACGAAGAAACATTGCTTACAATTAATAAGTTTTTTGAAAATAGCTTAAATGTTTCTGAGACAGCACGTCAGCTGTATATTCACAGAAATACACTTGTTTACCGTTTGGATAAGGTACACAAGGCAACAGGGCTTGATTTGAGAGTTTTTGAGGATGCGATTACGTTTGAAATTGCGCTGATGGTTGTTAAGTATATGAAGTTTATGGAAGACACCCAGTTTTAATCGGTAAGTTGACTGAAAGAGATGACAGAGTTTGACAAAAAATTGTCAATATCTGCCATCTCTTAAATTTTTATGTACAAAATGAAATAATACTAAACTCTGTCTTGAAAATTTATTGATAAAATAGTACAATATAAGTTGATAAAATCTTATTTATGTCTATAAATAAGATTATTTTTAAGAGGAGGATTCATATGTCTAGTAATTCAAATGGAATTCTTGGTAAGTTAGGATTCGTGAAGAGTCCCGGTGCACCAGTGCCTCACAGAAAAAATACTAAGGACATGGAAACGGTTGACATGCCAGTTCCGGCATTAGTCACAATACCGATGTCAATGCACATTGGTGCGCCATGTACACCTAAAGTAAAAGTGGGAGACACAGTCTATGTAGGCCAGGTGATTGGTGACAGCGACGCTTTTGTATCTGCGCCTATTCACTCCAGCGTATCAGGAAAGGTCAAGAAAATTGACACGATTCTGTCTTCAAATGGCGCAAATACACCTTGCGTTATTATTGAAAGCGACGGAGAACAGACACCTGACCCATCAATTCAGCCGCCTAAGGTTGAAAATAATGCCGATTTGGTGAAAGCAATCAGAAATTCCGGTCTTGTCGGACTCGGCGGTGCGGGCTTCCCTGCACATGTAAAGTTAAATCCGGCACCGGAGGTTAAGGCAAAAGTTGATACACTTGTTATTAACGGTGCAGAATGTGAGCCTTATCTGACTGCGGATGTCCGTGAAATTTTAGAAAATTCAGCGGATATTATTTCCGGTATCAAAACCGTAGCAAAACTTCTTGAGGTTAAGGAGACAATCATCGGTATTGAGGATAATAAGCCGGAAGCTATTAAGCTTATGCAAGAGCTTGCTGCAAAGGAAAGCGGCGTAACAATTAAAGTGCACTCACTGCCTTCAAGATATCCTCAGGGTGCAGAGAAAGTTTTAATTGAGCAGTGCACAGGTCGTCAGGTGCCTCCGGGAAAACTTCCGGCAGATGTCGGCGTCGTTGTTATGAACGTTACATCTGTAGCATTTGTTGCAGGATATTTGAAGACAGGTATGCCGCTTATTTCAAAACGTGTCACTGTAGATGGCTCTGCTGTCAATGAACCTAAAAATGTAAGAGCATTAATCGGTACGCCTGTAAAAGATGTCATTGCATTTTGCGGCGGTTATAAGGGAGAGCCTGCGAAGCTGTTGTATGGCGGCCCTATGATGGGTACACCGATTGTGACTGATGAGCAGCCGATTTTAAAGAACACAAACGGTATTCTTGCATTTAACCGCGCAGAAGCAGAAAGCTATGAAGAATCAGACTGTATTCGTTGTGCACGCTGTGTCAACGCTTGTCCGATGAATCTTATGCCGACACTTCTTGAACAGAATACAAGAATGGGCAGAGCAGATGAGCTTGCCCGTCTTAATATTATGACATGTATGGAATGTGGCTGCTGTTCATTTGTCTGTCCGGCAAACAGAAAGCTTGTTCAGACAATCAGAATCGGTAAGACGGTTTTAAGGAATAGTGGAAAGTAGGTGTAAATATGGATAATAAATTAATCGTATCTTCATCGCCGCATATTAACAGCCCGGTGAAGACAAAAAATATTATGATTGATGTTATTATTGCGTTAATACCTGCTTTAATCGCATCAGTTATTGTTTTTGGACCGAGAGCACTTATTGTAAGCTGCGTCAGTGTGTTTGCCTGTGTGCTTGCGGAGTACATAAGCCGTAAAGTGATGAAGCGTGAAAACACAATCGGTGATTTCAGTGCTGTAGTCACAGGCCTTTTATTAGCCTTCAACCTTCCTTCAGGGATTCCTCTCTGGATGGCAGCTTTAGGCGGCGTTATTGCAATCGTAGTTGTAAAGCAGATGTTTGGTGGTATTGGTCAGAACTTTGTGAATCCTGCGCTTGCAGCACGTATTATTTTGATGACATCCTTCCCGACAGCGATGACAACATGGCCATCACCTGTTGACGGTACAGCATGTGCAACACCGCTTGCTTTAATCGCCGGCGGAAATACATCTGAGCTTCCTTCATATTTAGATATGTTTTTAGGAAACAGAGGCGGATGTCTCGGTGAAACATGCATTTTAGCATTACTTATCGGCGGTGTTTACCTTGTGATTAAAAAGGTAATTTCTCCGATTATCCCTCTGACATATATTGCCGTTGTATTTATTTTTACAGCAATTTTAGGTCAGGACCCTGTGATGCAGATTTTATCCGGCGGTTTATTCCTCGGTGCAATCTTCATGGCAACAGACTATACAACAAGCCCGCTGACAAATAAGGGCAAGTTTATCTATGCAATCGGATGTGGTCTTTTAACAGTGCTTATTCGTACATTCGGTTCATTACCGGAAGGTGTATCCTTCTCCATTATTATTATGAACATTCTTGTGCCTCATATTGAAAGAATGACAACACCGAAAGCTTTTGGTGTGAGAAAGGAGGCCGCTAAATAATGAAAATGGATGTTAAAGAAATTTTAAAACCGACGCTTATTTTAGCGGTTATTGCAACGGTTGTCACAGCACTTCTCGTGTTGACAAACGGTGTGACAAAAGATAAGATTGCCGAACTTCAGGCAAAAGCTGAGGATGAGGCAAAGCTTGCAGTTCTTCCTGATGCCGACGGCTTTGAAGAAAAAGAAGTTGACGGTCAGGTTTATTATGAAGCAACAAACGGTGCAGGTTATGTATTTTCTACATCAAGCAAAGGCTACGGCGGTCCTGTTGTTGTAATGACAGGTATTTCTGCTGATGGCGAAGTTACAGGTGTAAAGCTTACAAGCCAAAACGAAACACCGGGTCTTGGACAGAAAGCCCTTGATGCTTCATTTACAGACCAGTATTTGATGGCGCTGCCTGAAGGCGGTTTTGCAGTAAAGAAAGACAGTCCTTCAGGTCAGATTGATGCTATTGCCGGTGCGACAATTACATCAAGAGCCGTGACAAATTCAGTAAATGCTGCAATTGAAGCTTATAACGCAGTTACAGGAGGTGCTAATTAATGGCTAAGAAAGAAAAAAGCCTTGGCGAGGTTTTTACCGCCGGTTTTGTAAAAGAGAATCCTGTACTGAGATTAGTCCTTGGTACCTGTCCGACACTTGCTGTCACGACAATGGCATTTAACGGTCTTGGTATGGGTGCTGCCGCAACAGTCGTATTAGTCGGTTCAAACCTTGTAATTTCATTACTTCGTAAGGTAATTCCTGATAAGGTTCGTATTCCTGCGTTTATTACAATTATCGCCGGATTCGTAACAATCGTTCAGATGTTTGTTAAGGCATTTGCCCCTGCTTTGGACGAAGCGTTGGGTATTTATTTACCGCTTATTGTTGTAAACTGTATTATTCTTGGACGTGCAGAGAGCTTTGCAAGCAAGAATAAACCGCTGCCGGCAGTCCTTGACGGTCTCGGCATGGGTATCGGTTTTACAATTGCCCTTATTTTAATGGGCGGTATCCGTGAGATTATCGGTAACGGAACATTCTTCGGTATGGTATTAAACAGCGGAAGCATTGTGCCTCCGATGCTTATTTTCATTCTGCCTCCGGGAGGTTTCTTTGTATTCGGTATGCTTGTGGCACTTGCCAATAAGCTTGCAGTGAAGAAGGGTAAAGAGCCTGCAAAACTCGGCTGCGGCGGATGTCCGATGAATGACACATGTTCAAAGGCAGCGGAAGGAGGATGTGAATAATGTCAGTAACAAATTTAGTATCAATTCTTTTGGCTGCAATTTTAACAAATAACTTTATTTTGTCAAAGTTCTTAGGTATTTGTCCGTTCCTTGGCGTATCCAAGAAGCTTGATACAGCAGTCGGTATGTCTGCAGCCGTTATTTTCGTTATGGTAATCGCTACAGCGGTAACATGGCCATTACAGACATTTTTATTAACACCGAATGACTTGGATTATTTACAGACAATCGTATTTATCCTCGTTATTGCCGCATTGGTACAGTTTATTGAGATTTTCTTAAAGAAATATATGAAGAGTCTTTATCAGGCACTCGGCGTATATCTTCCGCTCATCACAACAAACTGTGCGGTACTTGGTGTAACAACATTAAATATCGATGAAGGCTATGGCTTTGTAGAATCTATCGTCAACGCTTTAGGCGGCGGTCTTGGATTTATGCTTGCCATGGTATTGTTTGCAGGTGTCAGAGGAAGAATTGAGTCCAGCAATATCCCTAAATCACTTCAGGGACTTCCGATTACACTTGTATCAGCGTCACTTGTTGCTTGTTCATTCCTTGGTTTCCAGGGACTTGTAGACGGTTTATTCAGATAAGGAGGGGCCATAATGACAGGAGTAATCAGTGTTCTTATTATCGGCCTTATCGCAGGTCTGATATTGTCTATTGCATCTATCGTGTTTGCTGTGCCGGTGGATGAAAAACAGGCAGCAGTCAGAGAATGTCTGCCGGGTGCCAACTGTGGTGCCTGTGGATTTTCGGGCTGTGACGGTTATGCGACAGCATTGGCAGCAGGTGAGGCAGAGAATGGTCTTTGTTCACCGGGCGGTCCGGATGTTGCCGAGGAGATAGCGGCAGTGCTTGGTATAGCAGCAGGCACTGTAGAGAAAAAAGTAGCAATGATTCGCTGCGGTGGTCATTGTGATAATGTTGCACAAAAGATGGAGTATCAGGGTGTAGATACATGTCAGGCAGTGAGCCTTATGTATGCCGGTGACAGCGCTTGTGCTTATGGCTGTCTCGGTCACGGAGATTGTGCGGCAGCCTGTCCTGAAAATGCCATTACAATCTGCAACGGTCTTGCAGTTGTCAATCCTGAGCTTTGTGTTGGCTGCGGCATTTGTGCAAAGACATGTCCAAAGCATGTTATTG
>CABUBX010000070.1 GCA_902489925.1 uncultured Lachnospiraceae bacterium
CCGTCATGCCCCTGATTATGGCTGTTTCCAGTGTTTTTATTATCATGACAACCATTTTTAAAGCCAATGGATTTTTATTTGCCTCAAAGGATGATGACCTACTGATGTCTCTGCCGATTCAGACAAAGGATATTATATTAAGCCGTTTTGTATCACTTTATCTGTTTGAAGCCGCAATTACCGCACTGATGGTCATTCCGTCACTGATTGTATGGCTCGTATGCCTTGGCTTTGACGCCGCAGTTTTTATCAAAGGGCTTTTTTCTGTATTGTTTATACCGATGATTCCCCTTGCCATTGCGGCGCTCATAGGCATTGTCATAACCTATATTTCCGCCCGATTCAAATACAAGAACCTCGTCATGATTATCTTAAGTATGGCGGGACTTTTGGCAATCATGTATTTTTCTATGAACGTCGGAAATATAAACACATCGGATTTTACCGAAATAAATACGATGCTGCTTAGCATTATTGTTTCCATATATCCGCCGGCAAAGCTTTTTGCCATGGGCATCAACGGAAACTTGTTCGCTTATGTCGGACTGATTATCTTATCCGTCATTATTTTTTCGGCAGTTATTGCTGTCATTACAGTCAATTTTAAAAAGCTTACGACATTGCTTTCCTCACACCGTACAAAAAGTCACTATAAAATGGAGACGCTTAAAACCTCAGGTGTTCTGACATCACTCATCGTCAAAGAGTTTAAGCGGTATTTCAGCCTATCCTCTTATGTGCTTAACACGGCATTTTCCATGCTTTTGATGCTTATTTTTGCCATCGCAATATTTTTTATAGACGATATCGAAGTCTTGATTAACATTCCCGGCGCAACCCGGCAGCTTCAAAGCTTTATTCCGGTGATATGCCTCTTTTTCATGGCGCTGTCAAGCACTACTTACCCTTGTATATCGCTTGAAGGAGAGCAGGTGTGGCTGACCGCAAGCCTGCCGGTTGACTCCAAAACAATTTATTTGTCAAAAATTATGATGAATCTTATTTTGAGTATGCCGGTATGCTTAATAAGTACAATTTTATTTATTATACGTTTTAAGCCGGATATCACCTACAGCATCATCACTGTCCTTGTGCCTGCCGCCTGCGGTATATTTATGGCCTTTTTCGGACTGGCCGTCAATCTTAAATTTCCGAATTTCCAGTGGGTAAATGCCACAAGCGTCATTAAACAGGGCGCCGGCGGCACCATTTGCTCTATAGGCGGACTTATTATCGTCTTTGGCTGTGGGGCGCTTATTCTTATG
The DNA here is from genome assembly GCA_902489925.1 of uncultured Lachnospiraceae bacterium. GTDB lineage: Bacteria > Bacillota > Clostridia > Lachnospirales > Lachnospiraceae > Scybalocola_A. Next base: position 1,266 of record CABUBX010000070.1, read on the forward strand.
ACGGATATTTCTAAAATTTTAATTTATGGCATCCTTTTTGCCTGCTTTGTCCTCGGTACATTTATCAGCTGGCAAATTGCGCGCAAAACCCCTCTTATTGACTTAATCAGCCGTTGACTTGATTTTTAAGTTTTAGTATAATTTTAGCCGGAGACTTTTATTTTAAGACCTCCGGCTATTTTAAATGAAAGAGGATTTTTATGGCACATATTTGTCAATTGAGTAATCACATACGCGTTATTTTTGAGCCGATGACCGGTTATCGCTCGGTTGCCGCCGGCGTTTTTGTTGACGTCGGTTCATCCAATGAGACGAAAGCAACAAACGGTATGGCTCATGTCATTGAGCATATGCTTTTTAAAGGCACAAAAAACCGCGGGGCACGCCAGATTGCAGATGAGATGACAAAAATCGGCGGCAATCTTGATGCTTATACAACGAAAGAATATACCTGTTTTTATACACAGACACTTAAAGAACATTTAGAGACGGCAATGGATATTATTGCGGATATGTTTTTAAATGCCTCGCTCAGCGAAGATGACCTTGCAAAAGAGCTCGGCGTTATATCCGAAGAAATTGATATGTACGAGGACGATGCCGATGAACTTGTTCATGAACTTCTCCAAAAAGAGGTTTGGAAGGATTCGCCAATCGGCTATATTATTTCCGGAGAAAAAGAAACTGTGCGAAGCTTTCAGCGGGAAGACATTGTAAAATTCATGTCACAGTACTACGTCGCCGAAAATATCGTTATTTCCATCGCAGGACATTTCGATGAAGCTTCCGCCTTAAAGCTGCTTGAAGAAAAATTCGGTGCAGTTGCCAGAGGTAAAAAAAGCGAAAGCTATATCCGGCCTGTATATCATGAGGCAGTTGCCATCAAAGATAAAGCCATCGAGCAAATGCACTTAAATCTCGGCTACGACAGTATTTCCTATACCCACGAAGATAAATATCTTTTTACCATTGCCAATAATATTATCGGCGGCAATCTAAATTCCCGCCTTTTCCAGACTGTCCGGGAGGAGATGGGACTGGCCTATTCAATTTATTCTTACGGAAGCTCATTTAAAAACTGCGGCTTATTTCAAATAGACGCGGCTATGAGTCCGGAACAGACGCCCGCCGTTTTATCCGCGGTCAAAAAGGTGATTGATAACTTATTTTTAAAACCGATTGATACATGCGAATTAGAGCTTGCCAAAGAGCAGATTAAAACAGAGCTTATCATTGATACCGAAAGTACACACAACCATATGGAAAGCAATGGCAAGGCATTAATATACGGCGAAACAGTTGTCAGTGTCGATGAAATATTAAAAAACATTGAAGCAATCACACCAGAAGCTATCAATGATTTTCTGACCCGGTATATAAAAAACAAACGGCCAGCTGCCTGTCTTGTCGGCGATATGAGCCAGCTAAATATGGCAGAAATTCAAAGCTTATTAGAAAGCTTCAGCGTATAAGGAGGTTTTATGAGTAAATACGACTTTTTAGAACAATTAAGAGACTATCTTTCCGGACAGCTCTCGGAAAGTATTATCCAGAGCCATGTTGATTATTACAGAAACTATATTGAAGCCGAAGTCCGAGGAGGACGTACGGAAAGCGAGGTGCTTTCTGAACTGGGTGATGCCAGACTTCTCGGCAAAACGATTATCGATGCCGGTCAGGCCACCGGGTATGCCGGCTATTCCTCCGAAAGCTTTACACAGAGTACAAACACTTCGGACAGTAGTACAGCCGGACAAAAAAAGGGAACTTCAAATAAAAACAGCTTTCTTCATAAAGCTAAAATCCTTCTTATTATTGCACTTATTATTGCCGTTTTATTTTTTATCGTCCGCTTTGCAGTGCGGCTTCTGCTTTATATTTTGCCGGTCATTGTCATTCTTGCCGTAATTTCGTATTTTGTAAAAAGGCGGTAAAAAACTATGAAAATATCCATTATTACAGTTGGAAAAATCAAAGAAAAGTATTTAAGAGATGCCATCGCCGAATACAGTAAAAGGTTAAGCAAATATTGCAAGCTGGAAATCATTGAGGTTGCCGATGAGAAAACACCGGATGCAGCCAGCGAAATTGTGGAAAATGCTATCCGCACAAAAGAGGGCGAGCGCATTATGAAATACGTCAGAGATGATGCCTTCGTCATCACCCTTGAAATTGGCGGGAAAATGCTGACCTCCGAGGGACTTGCCGATAAAATCAATCAGCTCGGCATACAGGGCAAAAGCCATATTATTTTTATCATCGGCGGCTCTATAGGCCTTGGAACTCAGGTGCTTGCCCGTTCGGATTACGCATTAAGCTTTTCAAAAATGACCTTTCCGCATCAGCTCATGCGCGTCATATTATTAGAACAAATTTACAGAAGCTATCGGATTATTCACAAAGAACCATATCATAAATAAGTCGTGCGCTGCGTAAAATCTTTGTAAAGTTATGTAAAATATAAGCGCAATAGCTTGTATTTTTAGGAAAATTCCTGTAAAAATATATACGAATCATTTAATAAATATTTTACAGGGAGGACATCATGAAATTAACAGACCTTTTCGGTCTCTTAGGAGGCCTTGCATTATTTTTATACGGTATGCAGATGATGAGCGGCGGCCTTGAAGCGGCGGCCGGAAACAAGATGAAAAAGATTTTGGAAAAGTTGACAGCCAACAGATTTTTAGGCGTTTTAGTCGGTGCAGGTATTACGGCAGTCATCCAGTCATCGTCAGCAACAACCGTCATGGTTGTCGGATTTGTAAATTCCGGCATGATGACACTTCGACAGGCTGTATGGATTATTATGGGTGCCAATATCGGTACAACAATCACGGGACAGCTCATTGCGCTTGATATCGGGCAGCTTGCCCCTTTGATTGCCTTTATCGGCGTCGCACTTATTGTATTTATAAAAAATCGGAAGGTTCATAATTATGGACTGATTGTTGCCGGTCTTGGTATGCTGTTCATCGGAATGGAGATGATGAGCGGCGCTATGGAACCTTTAAGAGAGCTTCCTGCCTTTGTATCACTGATGACAAAGTTTTCAAACCCTGTACTCGGTATTTTAGCCGGTATGATTTTTACCGCGATTATCCAGTCTTCCTCAGCATCTGTCGGTATCCTGCAGTCGCTTGCAAAGACCGGACTGATTGCACTTCCGAATGCTGTTTATGTACTTTTCGGTCAGAACATCGGTACATGTATTACCGCCGTCCTCGCATCTATCGGTACAAGCCGCAGTGCCAAAAGGACAACCATTATCCACTTAATGTTCAACTTGATTGGTACGACACTTTTCACGGCTGTGTGTATACTGACACCGATGACAGATTTTGTCGCAGGTCTGACACCTGGAAATGTCTCTGCACAGATTGCAAATATGCACACAATTTTTAATATTGTAACAACACTTTTACTTCTTCCGTTTGGCAGCTATCTTGCTAAGGCCGCAGAAAAAATACTTCCTGAAAAAGCAGAAGAAAAACAGGAACAGATGCATCTTGAATATTTGCGCCCAATTGAAATGAAGGGTGAAAGCCACATCGGTCTTTCAGCCATTTTATTAAACGATATTAAAAGGGAACTTTCAAGAATGCTTGAAATGACAAAGGAAAATGTTCGTGAAAGCTTTGAAATTGTTCTTGGAAAAGCTTCCGAAAAACTTGCCGATGTGGAAGCTCGGGAGGTGTATATTGATTTCTTAAATAAAGAAATTTCAAAATATATCGCCAAAGCACTTGTTTCTGAAACAAATGTGAAAACAACAAAGCGTGTCAGTGCACTTTTTAAAGTTTGCGGAAATCTTGAGCGTATCGGTGACCACGCAATGAATATCAGTGAATATACAAAGCTGATGCACGAAAAAGGTATTGTTCTTTCGCCGGATGAGTTGTCTGAAATCAGTGACATGCAAAAGACAAGTATTTTGGCACTTGAGGCACTTGAAACGATTGCAAAGACATCCGATAAGAATATCAAAGCCATTGAACAGTGGGAACAAAAAATTGATGATATGACAGAGCAATTCAGAGCAAATCAAACAGTGCGTATGCAAAAAGGCAAAACTTCAGATGAGGCCTGTGTCATATATTCAGAAATGTTGACTGATTTTGAGCGTATCGGCGACCATGTATTAAATATCGGTCAGGAAATGGGCAAAGGAAAAGTCGGCGCATAAATTTAAGAATCCGGAGAAGCTTCTTATCGAAGTTCCCGGATTCTTTTCATTTCTTTATTATAAATTATTATACCGATAACCATTGTCGTAAATTCTGCCGCTAAAAAGGCAAACCAGATACCGCTGCTGCCGATACATATCGGAAGCACACATACAAACACGGTAATAAGAATACCGCCTCTTAAAAGGCATAAAACCAATGATGACACCGCTTTTGCCACCGACTGAAAATAGCAGATAAACACCATATTGATTCCGAGGAATATAAAGCCCGAAAAATAAATACGGATGGCTTTTCCCGACATTTCAAGTATTGCCGCGTCGGGATGGATAAATATATAAGTAAACAAATTCGGCACAAGCAGTCCCAAAAGAACAAAAATGCCGCAGACAATTACAGACGCTTTTACAGACAATGACTGAATCTCAAGAAGTCGCTTTGATAAACCGGCGCCGTAATTGATTGATAAAATCGGCTGAGCTGCCTGCTCAATCCCCTTGCAAAGACAGGTAACAATAATTGCCGTATTGCATATGATGCCGTAGACAGTGACTCCGGTGTTGCCAAAGTATTTTAAAAGCTGCATATTAAAGACAAAAATCGTAAAGCCCGAGGCGGCCTCAATAATAAAGCTTGTAAATCCGTTGACAAAAATATCCCTGACATAAACTATCCTGACCGATTTCAAAGAAAATCTCAGCTGATTTTTTGATGACAAAAAATGTGTCAGCAATATAAGCACTGTGAGCGTCGAGCCGATGACTGTTGCCAGTGCAGCACCCCGCATACCCATCTGCAGCGGATAGACAAACACATAATCGAGAATAATGTTCGTGACACCACCTGCAATGACTCCCTTCATCGCAAGTTTTGGTGCGCCGTCATTTCGAATAAAGGTCTGTAAAAACGAAGAAAACAAAAAAGCGCCCGTGCCGCCTATAATCCATGGAATATAATCCATAATATAACCAATCGTTTCATCGGTTGCCCCAAGCGCCCATGCGATATCCTCCGCAAAAATACTGCAAATAATTGTGGCAAGCACCCACACGGTAATATTTAAAACGAGCGCAGTCGAAAAAAATCCATTCGCTTTTTTTTCATTGCCGCTGCCGCGGTATATGGACATTAACACTGAGCCGCCGACACCAAATAAAAGTCCAAAGCCAAAAAATACATTATAAACAGGCAGGGCAATATTTAAGGCTGCAACAGCCGTTGCCCCAATGCCTTTACCAATGATAATCGTATCGGCAAGAACATAGATGGAAGTCACCATAGTTGCGCAGATTGCCGGGATAAGATAATGGAAAAAAAGCTTATTTACCGGCTTTTCAATAAAATCCTTTGTGTTCAAAATATAACCTCTTTCTTTAAAAAATCATCTTTCAAAGTCTAACACAATTTATCCTTTTTGAAAAGAACCTATTTGCTCTGTCTGCTTTGTGCATGCACTTTAAAGTGTTAAACTTTAAAGCATTAAATATTCTTGTTGACAAATCCGTCTTCGGACGGTATTCTATTATATATTGCAAACAGCGGTAAATGCCGCCCTGACATCAGATAAGGAGGATTCGACCATGATTATTGTTTTAAAAAAAGATGCACCACAGCCTAAAGTGGAAGCGCTTAAAGAAAAATTGACAACTATGGGACTGAAGCTTCACCTTTCACAGGGGGAAGATACATTTTTAATCGGTCTCATCGGCGATACATCAGAACTTTCCGAGGATATGTTTTACGCTTTGGACATTGTGGATTCCGTAAAACGTATTAAAGAGCCTTACAAAAAAGCAAACAAAAGCTTTCACCCGGAAGACACCGTGATTGACATATGCGGAAGGAAAATCGGCGGCGGCCACTTTCAGGTTATTGCTGGTCCGTGTTCCGTTGAAACAAGGTCACAGATGATTGAGGTCGCTAAGGACGTTAAAACTTCCGGTGCGGGTTTTCTTCGCGGCGGTGCTTTTAAGCCCCGCACATCCCCATATGCCTTTCAGGGACTTGGCAGCGAAGGCTTAAAACTTTTGCTTGAAGCAAAAAAGGCAACCGGACTTCCTGTTGTTACGGAAATTATGCAGATTGCGCATTTGGACTTATTTGAAGATGTGGATGTAATTCAGGTGGGCACCAGAAATATGCAAAATTTCGAGCTCTTAAAAGAACTTGGAAAAATCAACAAACCGATTTTATTAAAGCGCGGTATGTCAAATACACTGGACGAACTTTTAATGAGTGCGGAATATATTATGGCCGGCGGCAACGAGCAGGTTATTTTGTGTGAACGCGGTATCCGTACATTTGAAACATCTATGAGAAATACACTGGATATTTCCGCGATTCCTATGCTCAAGAAGAAATCGCATCTCCCGGTGATTGTTGACCCAAGCCATGCGGCAGGGCATAAGTTTATGGTTGAACCGCTTGCGATGGCTGCCATTGCAGCAGGCGCTGACGGTGTGATGATTGAGGTTCACAACAATCCCGAGAAAGCACTTTGCGACGGCATGCAGTCTCTGACACCGAAGATGTTTGATGAGGTCATGAAAAAAATAAAAGCTGCCGTACCGTTTTTCGGGAAAACAATGTAAAACCTGTGCATATATTGTAGTAGGAGGATATAGAAAATGGTCTATCATATTGTTATGTGGAAATTTAAACCTGAAATTAAGGAAGAAGATAAGGACAAATTAAAAGAAGCCATGGCTTCCAATTTAAAAGCACTTGTCGGAAAGGTTCCGGGACTTTTGTCACTGGATTTTGTCACGACACCGATTCCGTCATCAACCCACGACATGGCACTTGTAAGTACCCTTGAAAAAGCCGAGGACATCAAAGTCTATGCAACGCACCCGGCTCATGTGAAAACTGCGGATACATACATTCGTCCATACGTGTATGAGCGCTGCTGTCTGGACTATGAAGCCTGACATATCATCTGAAAAGGAGAGTTTTCATGGATATCATACAATTACTCATTGCTTCGCTTTTTGGCCTTGTCGAGGGCATTACCGAGTGGCTTCCTGTCAGCAGTACCGGACATATGATTCTTTTAAACGAGCTTGTATCTTTTAACGTCAGCAAAGATTTTTACAGCATGTTTGAGGTTGTCATACAGCTTGGCGCAATTATGGCTGTCGTTATTTTATTTTGGAAGGATATTTTCCCATTTGGGCGAAAGAATAATAAGGCACCCCTCAAACAAACCGGCGCTTTATCCTATGTTAAAAAAGATATTTTTGTTTTATGGTTTAAAATACTGATTGCCTGTGTTCCTGCGGCAATCATAGGGCTTTTATTCGACGACGAAATCGAGGCTTTGCTTTACAGATACGAGGTTGTCGCTGCGGCGCTTATTATTTTCGGTATTGCCTTTATCGTCATCGAAACAAGGAACAGCAAAATGACTGCCAAAGTCACCACACTCTCTGAGCTGACCTATTCCTATGCATTTTTTATCGGTGTATTTCAGCTGATTGCCGCTGTATTTCCGGGCACTTCACGCTCAGGGGCAACGATTGTCGGTGCCTTGCTTTTAGGTGTCTCCAGAACTGTCGCTGCTGAATTTACATTTTTCCTTGCCATCCCTGTCATGTTTGGCGCAAGCCTTTTAAAGCTTATAAAATTCGGCTTTGCCTTCACCGGCAGCGAAGCTGCAATTCTTGCCGTCGGAATGATTGTCGCCTTTATTGTCTCTGTTTTTGTCATCAAATTTTTGATGGATTACATTAAAAAACATGACTTTAAGGTATTTGGCTGGTACAGAATTATTCTCGGCGCCGCCGTCATTATTTTCTTTACACTTGCCAGATAAGGCCAATTTAAGCCAAATCTCGATTTTGCCGATATTTTACTTGAAATATCTATGCATTTAAGTTAGAATAAAGAGGATGAACTTTATAAAAAACAAATACGATGATGAAAGCTTCGGCTGCAATGCCTTTTCAGAGAGCCGTCGGTTGGTGTGAGACGACAGACAGAAACAGCCTTTCCACTTTCGGAGTATCCGGTGAAAGCCGGCGGGCGGCCCGTTACAGCCAGCACAAGAGGCCGGTTAATCCGGCAAACCGGGTGGCACCGCGGAAAACTTATTGCTTTTCGTCCCTGTTTTACAGGGATGGAAGGCTTTTTTTATGCTTTTAAGGAGGAAGAAAAATGTTAGACATTAAGTTTTTAAGAGAAAACCCTGAGATTGTTAAGCAGAACATCAGAAACAAATTTCAGGACAGAAAACTTCCGCTTGTTGACGAAGTCATCGAGCTGGACAAAAGAAACCGTGAGATTAAACAGGAGGTTGAAGTCCTTCGCGCCGAAAGAAATAAACTTTCCAAACAGATTGGCGGTCTGATGGCTCAGGGCAAAAAAGAAGAAGCGGAGGCTGTGAAGGCTCAGGTTGCCGCAGGCGCCGGCCGCATTGACGCTTTAAGCGTTGAAGAAAAAGAAGTGGAAGCCAAAATCAAGCAAATCATGATGGCTATCCCAAATATCATTGATGCATCTGTACCAATCGGCAAGGATGACAGTGAAAATGTTGAAGTACAAAAATACGGTGAGCCTGTCGTACCTGATTATGAAATCCCATATCACGCACAGATTATGGAAAAATTTAACGGTCTTGACCTTGACAGTGCAAGAAAGGTTGCCGGAAACGGTTTTTATTACCTGATGGGCGATATCGCACGTCTTCACTCCGCAGTCATTTCCTATGCAAGAGATTTTATGATTAACAGAGGTTTTACTTACTGCGTACCGCCGTTTATGATTCGCAGCGATGTCGTTACAGGTGTTATGAGCTTCGAGGAAATGGATGCGATGATGTACAAAATCGAAGGTGAAGATTTATATCTCATCGGTACAAGCGAACATTCCATGATTGGTAAATTTATTGATACAATCATTCCGTCCGAACAGCTTCCTTACACATTGACAAGCTATTCACCTTGCTTCCGTAAGGAAAAAGGCGCTCATGGCATCGAGGAGAGAGGCGTATACCGCATCCATCAGTTTGAAAAGCAGGAGATGATTGTTGTCTGTGAGCCTGAGGACAGTATGATGTGGTTTGATAAATTATGGCAGAACACAGTTGATTTATTCAGAAGTCTTGATATCCCTGTGCGTACACTTGAGTGCTGCTCAGGTGACCTTGCAGACTTAAAAGTAAAATCTATTGATGTGGAAGCATGGTCTCCGAGACAAAAGAAATATTTTGAAGTCGGCAGCTGCTCAAATCTTGGCGATGCCCAGGCAAGACGTCTTAAAATCCGTATTGTAGGAGAGAAAGGCAAATACTTTGCGCATACATTAAACAATACTGTTGTCGCACCGCCACGTATGCTGATTGCTTTCCTTGAAAACAATCTTCAGGCAGACGGAAGTGTCCGCATTCCCGAAGCACTTCGTCCGTACATGGGCGGCATGACTGAAATCCGCTGATTCCATAAACACTTCCTGCAGTACCCGGTAAGTTCCCTGCTTTACCGGGTACTGTATTTTTTAATACGCACAACTGAGGTGATTTCTATTTA
>CABUBX010000071.1 GCA_902489925.1 uncultured Lachnospiraceae bacterium
TAGAGCACACGGTTCATACCCGTGGTGTCATGGGTTCAAATCCCTTTTCCGCTACGTCTTATAAAAGGCATGACTTTTAGTCGTGCCTTTTTTGTGTGCCAAAATCTAAACTTCTTAAAGTCTCTGAACCATTTAAAAACGTCCCGATTTTCCATTTCATGAAACATTATGTCTAAAACTTTAATGTTTTTGGTTACCGATTATGACAAATAAATCTGCCGTGATAGTCTATAATGCGAAATTGCAACGAAGATAGGCTTTAGGAGGCAGGAGGATATGAAAAAGCTTGATTTTGCGGGTGTGCTGGCGGCGCTTGTGGCCGCAGTCATTAACCGCGCAGTCCTACTGATGATGAATCCTTTCGGTATCGCATACTTTGTATCAGCATATATCCGCGGCAGCAGCAGACTTTTGTTGACTGCGGGAACACTGACCGGTATGTGTTCGGTGCTTCCGGTTAAGATATTTCTTAAATATACGGGAATTATTGCCGGAATCATTGTTATTGAAAAGATACTGAAAATATGCCGCAAAAAGGCAGAGCCGTGGGTGATGGCTCTTATTTGTGCATTTTTGGTCACAATGGCCGGCACAGCCTATACGCTTGGCATGAATGGCTTCTATATGGAAAACGCACAGCGGGCGCTGCTCGTCAATGCGCTTGAGGGACTTATTACAGGCTGTCTTGTACTTATTTTTGACAGGGGTGTACAGATAATTTATCAAAAAGGAGAAACGGCACAGCCGGATAATGAGGCACAGCTCAGTTTGGGCTGTCTGATTGGCACTTCGGTTTATGCAATATGGGGGTACGGTTTGGAAAAATATTCGGTGACGGAAGCAGTAATTTTTTTCTTGCTGCTTTTCATGGGATACAAGTATGGCTCGGCCGCTTCCGCTGTGGCAGGCGCTTTTGCGGGGGCAGTGATGGCTTTTAATCTTAAAGATATGAGCTTGCTTGGGCTGATGTGCATCATCGGCGCCATGGCCGGTGTGTTTAAAGAGCGGGGACGCATTGCAGGCGTCGTCGCGGTGATGGCGTCCGTCGGCTTTACAGGGTGGCTTGGTGCAGCCTATATGCTTCAGACAGCGACGATACGGGGGTTAGTTATCGGGGTGCTTTGCTTTCTTGTTATGCCTGAGCGCATATTCCATACAGGAGATTTTTTGGAGAATGTGAAAAAGCCTTTGGAAAGGCTTCAGGAGGTCAGGCTCAATGAGCAGACAAAAAAGAAGCTGAAAGCATTTTCGGAAAGCTTTAAGAAATTGTCACGGACGTTCAACGAGGGGGTGCGGCCGAGGGCCGAGTTGTCAAGAGAGGAGGTGGATGATGCATTTGATGAGCTGACACAAAATGTCTGTGCCGGGTGCAGCAGGTGCGGACTTTGCTGGGAAAGAGAATATGATGATACAAGCTTTGCTGCCAGCAATATTTTAAATTATTATTCTAAAAATGGCTCGATTGAAAAAAATCAACTGCCGATTGCCTTCAGGCGTCGATGCATTAATATAGATGGATTTTTAAATGAGACAGCCAGAGTCATTGAGATGGCCAAGCTGAATCTCAATTGGAAAAATAAGCTGATGGAAAGCCGTCTTGCCGTGGCGGGTCAGTTTTTTGAGGTGGCAGATATTATTGAGGATTTCAGTAATTCTCTGGACGATGAAAATAAAAGGATTGAATCGGATACACGGCGCTTAAAGCAGCGCCTTCAGGCTAAAAAGCTTAAAGTTAAAGAGCTGACAGTGATTGAAAAGTCAGGGCGGCGGATGTGTGTTTATCTGACTGCATGTATGGGACACGGCCGTGTCGTGACGAGCCGTGAAATTTGTGATTTGCTGAGTGATGTCCTGCACAGGGGCTTTGTTGCCGGAAAGGAGTGCCGTATGGTTGTTTCAAAGGAATATATGACTTATGAATTTGTTGAGGATACAATGTATAAAACGATGGAGGGGACAGCGTGCGTACCAAAAGCGCAGGAAAATGTTTCGGGCGATGCTTATACAGTTATTCATCTTGACAGCGGTCAGGTTGTCCTGTCACTGGCTGACGGCATGGGCAGCGGTGCAGCAGCCGGTGAGGAAAGCGAATATATTATTCATCTGATGGAACAGCTCATAGAAACCGGCTTTGGCCGGGCATCGGCAGTACGGCTTATAAATTCTTTGATGTTTCTAAAATCGGAAAATCAGGCATTTGCCACAGTGGATATGGGAATGATTGATTTGTATTCGGGGAAATGTGAATTTATGAAAGTCGGGGCGGCTGCCTCCTTTATTAAAGGACGGCCTGGGACAGAGGTGATTGCGTCTTCGACGCTGCCGGTCGGTGCGTTTACGGAGGTGGATTACGAGGGCATCACAAAGGAGTTGTCTCCGGGTGATATGGTATTTATGGTGACGGATGGCGTCATTAACAGTTTTCCGGCAGAGGAGGGGGAAGAAAAGCTGGCTGATTTTATTGATGCTTTGGATATTAAAAATCCTCAGGCTGCGGCACAGGCGGTGCTTGATTATGCTGTTGAAGCATGCGGCGGCTGCGCCGATGATGATATGAGTGTCCTTGTGTGCGGTATATATGAAAATCGGGGAAAGCGGCGGAGTGCATAAAATCAGGCCGGATATAGGGCGGTGAGGTGAGTCTCGCCGCCTTTAGCTAAATTTGAGAGAAATGGATTGCGTCTTTTAGCGTATTCGTGCTATGATAAAAACAATAAGGATTTTACAAATCTAAAGTGAGTAATGCGGAGTGATAGAGCCATGGCTGACATTTTAAAAAAAGTACATCGTTATATTTCGGATTTGCATATGATTGCGCCGGGCAGTCATGTTGTTGCCGGGATTTCAGGAGGTGCAGATTCGATGTGCCTTCTTTTTGTACTGCTTTCGCTGAAAGAAAAATTGGCGCTAAAGCTTACAGCGGTACACATTAACCATGGGTTAAGAGGTGCGGCGGCAGACGGCGATGAAGCTTTTGTGAAGGCGTGGTGCGAAAAATATGAGGTCGATTTTGTGAGTTTTAGGACGGATATCCGTGCCAGAGCAAAGGCAGACGGCATTTCTGAGGAGGAGTGCGGAAGACTTTTTCGGTATGAGTGCTTTGAGAAGGTGCGTGCACAAAGGCAGGCGGATGTGATTGCGGTGGCCCACCATCAGGATGATTTGGCCGAGACAGTTATTTTCAATATGGTGCGGGGCAGCAATATTAAGGGAATGGCAGGGATTTCTCCGGTGCGCGGCCACATTATAAGACCGCTGCTTGTATTGAGACGATGTGAGATTGAAGCGCTGCTTTTAGAGCAGCAGATTGATTACAGGACGGACGATACAAATTTTGAGGAGGACTATACGCGAAATAAGATAAGGCTTAAAGTGCTTCCGTACCTTACAAAAGAAATTAATCCTAAGGCAGTGGAACATATTACGGCTGCGGCCGGTGCGGCGCTGGAGGCTTCGAACTATATCGAGAGGCAAGCGGCTGCGGCATGGGATAGGGTATCAGTCGGTGCCTTTGTGGATAAAGAAGCCTGTGAAGGCGAAAAAAAGCTTTCGGCACTTAGGGTACAAAAGCTTTTGGAGGAGGATATTGTTATCCAAAAAGCGCTTGTCTGCCGGATGATTAAGCAGATGACCGGGCAGTTAAAAGATATCACGGCCCAGCATATTCAAAGCATCTTAGCGCTGTCATATATGAGAGCGGGGAAAGAGGTGCATCTTCCGTATCATATGGCTGCGCAGCGGACAAAGACGGATATTATCTTAACAAGGCGCCGGGAAAATGAAGCGGAAGCTTTTAACAGCGAAGTGTGTATGGCAGTTGAAGTGCCGTCCGTGTGCCGTATTCGGGATGCAGATAAAACTATAATACTTGAGTTTGAGAAAACAAATCAAATTCCTGTATTTTTTAAAAATCCCTGTACGAAATGCTTTGATTATGATAAAATAAACGGTGGTCTTTTGTTGAGACACAGGCAGCCGGAGGACTATATGGAAATCAGGGGCGGAAAGAAAAAAACTGTTGCCCGGATAATGATTGACAGCAAGGTACCGAAGGCTCAAAGAGAGCGTCTGTGGGTTTTGGCAGACGGTCATCATATTTTGTGGATACCTGCCATGGATGGCGGACGTATCAGTGAGCATTACAAGATTGATGAAACTACGAAACAAGTACTTATGATAAAAATAAAAGGAGAAAGTGAAAATGGAAGACAAGATTAGAGTTTTACTTACTGAGGAAGAAGTGGATGAAAAGATTAAGAAGCTCGGTGAAAAAATCAGTGAAGATTATGCAGGTAAAAGTGTTCACTTAATTTGTGTATTAAAGGGCGGCGCCTTTTTTATGTGTGAACTTGCAAAGCGTATTACAGTGCCTGTATCTATGGATTTTATGTCTGTATCAAGCTATGGCAACGGTACAGAAAGCACGGGTGCAGTTAAGATTGTAAAGGATTTGGATGAATCCATTGCAGATAAGCATGTGCTTATTGTTGAGGATATTATTGATTCCGGAAATACACTGCATTATCTTGTGGAGATTCTTTATAAGAGAAAACCGGCAGATATTAAGATTTGTACATTGCTTGATAAGCCGGAACGCCGTGTGGCCGATGTTCATGTGGATTATGTCGGTTTTGATATTCCGGATGAATTTGTTGTCGGCTACGGTCTGGACTATGCTCAGAAATATAGAAATCTTCCATATATTGGAGTTGTCGAGGTTGACAAATAAGATATAAACAAATACAGTTTAAGGAGATAATAAATGAACAACAAAAAACTGAATATATGGCCATTAATTTTGCTGTGCATCGTCGTTGTTACAGCGGTTTCCGTGCTGTCTAATTCAGCAAAGTCGGATAATTATTCTTATTCGGCATTTTTGGAAGATTTAAACAGCGCCGAGCCAACGGTGACAAGTGCAATCATCGAGCAAAATATTGAGGTGCCGACAGGTCGTGTGCATCTTTTTACAAAAGACAGTACTGAGCGCGTATTTACAGCTGCCAATATTAATGAAGTGGCAGAAAAGCTTACAGATGCAGGAATCCCGTACAGTTTCAGGGACATAAATCGTCCGGGATGGTTTGAGGAGAATGCGGCGACACTGCTGATGTGCGGTGTGATGATTCTTTTCCTGTTTTTCCTTATTTCGGCTCAGGGGGCGGCAGCCGGCAGCAGCGGCGGCGGAAAGATGATGAATTTTGGCAAGAGCCGTGCGCGTATGACAAAAGCCGGTGATACAGCAGTGACATTTAAGGATGTGGCAGGTCTTCAGGAGGAAAAAGAAGAACTTGAGGAGGTCGTGGATTTCCTTAAGAATCCTGTGAAGTATACGCAGCTTGGCGCACGTATACCAAAAGGCATTATTCTTGTAGGACCTCCGGGAACAGGTAAGACATTGCTTGCAAAGGCGGTTGCCGGCGAAGCCGGTGTACCTTTCTTTTCAATATCCGGCTCTGATTTCGTGGAAATGTTTGTCGGTGTCGGCGCTTCAAGAGTCAGAGACTTGTTTGAGGACGCAAAGAGAAATTCACCGTGTATTGTTTTCATTGATGAGATTGATGCGGTTGCAAGACGCCGAGGTACAGGTATGGGCGGCGGTCATGACGAGCGTGAACAGACGTTGAACCAGCTGCTTGTAGAGATGGATGGTTTTGGCGTTAACCGCGGTATTATCGTGATGGCAGCAACAAACCGTGTGGATATTCTTGACCCGGCGATTTTGAGACCGGGACGTTTTGATAGAAAGGTTGGCGTGGGTCGTCCCGATGTTGAAGGACGCCGTCAGATTTTAAATGTCCATGCCAAAGGAAAGCCTTTGGGCGATGATGTGGATTTGGCTCAGATTGCGCAGACAACAGCCGGATTTACAGGGGCTGACCTTGAAAATCTGATGAATGAGTCGGCAATATGCGCGGCAAAAGATAACAGACCTTATATCACACAGATGGATATCCGTAAATCCTTTGTTAAGGTGGGAATCGGTGCGGAAAAGAAAAGCCGTGTTATTTCTATGAAAGAGAAGAAGCTTACGGCTTACCACGAAGCAGGTCATGCAATTTTATTCCATCTGCTTCCTGATGTGGGACCTGTGTATTCTGTGTCTATTATTCCGACCGGCATGGGCGCCGGCGGTTATACGATGCCGCTTCCTGAAAAGGATGAAATGTATCTGACTAAGAGCAAGATGCTTCAGGATATTACAGTAGCCTTAGGCGGTCGCGCAGCGGAGGAGATTATTTTCGGTGACGTGACAACAGGCGCCTCAAGTGATATTAAATCTGCGACAAACACAGCGAAGGCCATGGTGATGCAGTACGGTATGTCTGAGGAAATCGGACTGCTCAATTACGGCAGCGACGATGACGAGGTGTTTATCGGACGTGATTTGGCACATACACGGGGCTACAGCGAAGACCGGGCGAAGGCAATTGACAATGAGATTCGCAGAATTATTGACGAGTGTCATGAAAAAGCACGCACTATTTTAAATGAAAATATGGATATTCTTCATAAATGTGCGGATTTATTGATTGAGAAAGAAAAGATAACAGGCGAAGAATTTACAGCATTGTTTGAAAATTAAGAAAAGAATCGAGACCTGTCTGTGAAAGTTGTATAAACGCACAGACAGGTCTTGTTATTTTCTACAAAATTCATTTTGAAAAAAATGAAAAATTGTGAACACTTATTTTGAAGGCTATGGTACTATAATAAACGTAAACCCCCCCCAATACATTATATAGTTTTTTGTTACACCCCATAAGAAACAAAAAATACCTTCTCCAAAAAAGGACAGCGAACGGAAGCTGTCCTTTTTTCCTTATCTTCACCTTTTACGGCACATTTCTAATTTATGGAAATAGTCATTGTAATTGGAACCTCAATACTATAAAATAGTATAAGAATGTTTTATGGCTGTGTACCGGGTGGGCAGCCGATAGAAAAGTAAGCGAAGGAGAGAGCATGCGGGCATGAACCTGAATTTAGAATTGAAACCATCGGAAACGAGGAATCTTTTCCATTTATACATTACAAAGATAAAGCCTGTATTGATTGAAGATGCTTTATTTACGGATGGAACACCTTTTTATAGAAAGTACCGAAGAATTGGCGGCGGTTATGAAGTCCGCCTTAGATTTCGTACAGCAAGGGATAACACAGAAGCTGTAACGGTTGTCACGGCAGAACGTGAATATCCTATGAGAAAACTGAAATCAGAGGCGATGTTTGATTATTATGAGATGAAGATGCTGTGTACAGAGGGTATGCGCTATTATTTTAAAATTACGGATGGCGTTAAGACGGTCTATTATAATAAACGGGGTGTGATGCATGAGGTGCAGGATTATTACAATTTCTGCTTTGTACCTGCATTTACGACACCGGACTGGGCAAAGGGCGCGGTCTTTTATCAGATTTTTACAGACCGCTTCTGCAACGGCAATAAAGATAACGATGTTCTTGACGGTGAATATGTTTATATTAACCAGAAGGTTGAGCAGGTGAAGGACTGGTCGGCACTGCCTAAGACGATGGATGTGGCTCGTTTTTATGGCGGAGACCTTCAGGGGGTGATGTCAAAGCTGGATTACTTAAAAGGACTCGGTGTCGATGTTATTTACTTAAATCCTATTTTTGTTTCTCCGTCAAATCATAAGTACGATATACAGGATTACGATTATGTTGACCCTCATTTTGCGGTCATTGTTCATGATGACGGCGAGTGTCTGAAGGACTGGGAACATGAAAATTCAATGGCTTCAAAGTATATCAGCCGCGTGACAGATAAAAGGAATCTTGAGGCAAGCAATGCCTATTTTATAAAGCTTGTGGATGAGATTCACAAGCGGGGTATGCGTGTCATTTTAGACGGTGTTTTCAATCACTGCGGTTCCTTTAATAAGTGGCTTGACAGAGAGAGAATCTATGAGTCGCAGGAGGACTATGAAAAGGGTGCTTACATCTCTGCAGACAGTCCTTATCGCAGCTTCTTTAAATTTAGGGAGGGCTCAAACTGGCCATATAACAAAGCCTATGACGGATGGTGGGGACATGATACACTGCCTAAGCTTAATTATGAGGGGTCTGAGGAGTTGGAGGATTATATTTTGAGAATTGCTAAAAAGTGGGTGTCACCGCCATACAATGCCGATGGCTGGCGGCTGGATGTTGCTGCGGATTTGGGCTATTCGAGTGAGTATAATCATCAGTTTTGGAAAAAGTTCAGAAGGGCTGTGAAAGAGGCGAAGCCGGATGCCTTAATTCTTGCCGAGCATTACGGTGACCCTGCCCCATGGCTTCAGGGCGACGAGTGGGATACGGTCATGAATTATGACGCCTTCATGGAGCCGGTGACATGGTTTTTGACAGGTCTTGAAAAGCACAGTGATGAATTTAGAGGTGACCTTTTGGGCAATCATATAAGCTTCAGAGATGCCATGAGCCATCATATGTCTCGTTTTCACTATGAATCTTTGCATGTTGCCATGAATGAGCTTTCAAATCATGACCATTCAAGATTTTTGACGCGAACCAATCGGCGTGTCGGCCGTATAGCGACCACAGAACCGTGGGTGGCAGGCAAGGATGTGAATAAGGCTGTAATGCGCAGTGCTGTTGCCATTCAGATGACATGGCCGGGTGCGCCGACAATTTATTACGGGGATGAAGCCGGTGTATGCGGATTTACCGACCCGGACAGCCGACGGACATATCCGTGGGGCCGTGAAGATATGGATTTACTGCGTTTTCATCGTGACATGATAAGAATCCATAAGACAAGCAGAGTATTTACACATGGTTCCTTTAAGTATCTGTACGGAGAACATGGCGTTATTGCCTATGGACGTTTTGATGAGGATAATCAAGCGGCGGTTGCTGTCAATAATAATGATGCGTGTGTATCGGTGACAGTGCCTGTATGGATGCTTGGCGTAAATGACAGGGTGAATATGTCGGTTGCGTTAAGAAGTGACGGCAGCGGCTATGTCTGTCCGGGCAATCGTGAAAAAATTATGGTTGTAAACGGCACGGTGAATCTTAAAATGCCGCCGCAGTCCGTATTTGTGCTTATAAAATAATAAATGATTGTTTTATATTGCTTTATATTTTAAATACAATATAAAAAAGTACTTGCATTTTGTATGAGATTATGGCATAATAAATTCTCGTGAGGAATGCATGGATGGGTTCCCGAGTGGCCAAAGGGGGCAGACTGTAAATCTGTTGTCGACGACTTCGAAGGTTCGAATCCTTCTCCATCCATTTAGCGACAGCTATTATAAGCTGCCGGCGTGGCGGAACAGGTAGACGCACAGGACTTAAAATCCTGCGGGCCTAATCGCCCGTACCGGTTCGATTCCGGTCGCCGGCATTTTTAGAGAAAGCCTCGGATACATTTGCTGTATCTGGGGCTTTTTGTCATGTGAAAGATATTTGCGTTTGTATTTACGCGGCAGAGGCTGGCACGAATTTTTTGTGACATACCTCTGTCTAATGATATACTTTTTCTGTCTCTAGGATTTCTTTAACTTTCTCCACCGGAAATCCTATAAGCTGTGCTATTTTCTCCAAAGATATATTATTTTCTATCATGCGATTGATAATCATCTTTTGTCCTGAAATTTCGCCGACAAGTTCTCCCTCACGGCGTCCTTGGGTTATACCACAACTAAGTCCTTGAGTTATACCACGACTAAGTCCTTGATTCAGACCACGGTTAAGTCCGGCTTGCTCTGCCTTATTTGCTTTTTCCTGTGCCCACAGTCTTAATCCCTCGCACATATTGCCACCTCCTGTATGCGTCTGTTCTATCATCTTTTCGCTGTCAATCATCGTATCAATAAAGTTCCACACTTCTTCTCCTGCTTTGGCGTCTTTGTACTTTTGTATCGCCTCGTCTACACGGCTTTCAAAAACCGCCCGCGTAAAATCAAAAGCCATGATAATATCCTTATTATGGAAAACATATTCTCCGCTTTTTCTTATTTCCAAAAGGTTCATGCTGTAATTGCAAAACGCGCCCTCCATCGCTTTCGGTATGTCTGCCATCATGTCTCTTAAATTCAGAGGGCCGTCCCATGGCGTTTCGCCGTAATACACGGTTAGGGTAATTATCGGATGCAGCTTATCTTCTTTTTTCATCTTTGATAAAAATTCATCGGATGTCTGAAACTTTCCTGTCCTTGACGGAAGACTGCGGTATTCCTTTAAATAGCCCATGCCGTCATAGAGCATGTGCCTGAGCGGCATCGCATAATGGATATGCTGCTGGGCTTCAACACCTAAAAGTACAAATGTCATGTCATCGGCGAATTTTTTTACTACATCACGACGACGCTCAAGCCCTTCCGAATAGCCATCCATCTTAATTGTCCCTGAAACGTCCGTATCCATCTCCTGAAGTGACTCTGCACATATCACTTCTGCGCCTCCAAAAACCGCACCGTTAAAAAGGTCGGCAAACCGTTCATTATCTCTCCAAAACTCCTTAAATGTACTGTCCTTTTTTAATTTACTTCTCAAAATGGTCCTTCCTTTGAATAAAACAACGAATATCTGTATAAACATCCTTATCCTTAGTACATTTACACCAAAGTGATTGACGTCGCTTCAATTTATGGAGTTTTATCTTTCGTGAGTATACTTTTATTGTAACAATGTGGGTAAAAAGGTCAAGCCCCCTATTTTGTGAATTTTACATTGGATTTGTGAAGTGTCAATTATGGTTTGTCGACACAGCATATTTGAAACTTTATCATTTCTATTTCCTGCACGGAGTCAGCATATCATTTTTGTGACACGCGGCGTCTTTCTATTCGAGCCGTGCGCTTATT
>CABUBX010000072.1 GCA_902489925.1 uncultured Lachnospiraceae bacterium
CCAGGTAACAAGTTTTTATTATTTCACTTGTCTACCTAGAAGGGATCATATCATTCTTAGTGCGACAGCCCCATTTATGCGTTTCATTGTTTTTTTGCAGCTTCAATTTCTTCATCTGTAGCTTTGCACACAGCTTTAATCTGTTCTTCACTAAATCCCTGCGCCAACATCTCCCCGATAATTTTCTGCCGTTCTAAATAACTGCCTTCGTTACGCCCAATTTCTATGCCTTCCTGCCGTTTTTCCCAGTCTCTGACTTCCAACCGCATATATTCATCCCTCCATGTGCTGTTCATCTTCGCTTCTTTCACAGCTTCATCAAGTTCCTTCACATATGTATTTTCTGATTTTATTCCCTTTAGGTAATTAAGAAAGGCCATCAAGTCGCTGCTGACATCATCAATAATCCCACGGGCATTTAAAAATATTTTTACTGCCCCGTCACCAAGATGCAAATCACTTTTCTCAATGCACGTATTTACGAAAGTATATTTATGTAAGCCGAGTTTGAAGATATCTGTCATACATATAAAAATAATATAACTGTCGCTGAGGCTTTTATAGGAAAGTCCCTTTTTCATCTGGTCTACATCGACTCGAATACCCTTTGTATCCATATCCGGCCGAAATTCTTTCTGCCACTCGGGATATTCAATATAATCAATATCCAACTCCGGCAAAATCATCTGCAAAAGTTTCTTACAAAGCTTTGGCTTTTGCATAACCTTTCCGAAAATAAAATCATCCGACAATCCAATCTCGTCCCAGCGGCTCTTGTACATTTCAGTCATCCCCGTACCTCCTTCCACTGCCGTTAAAATCGGATTGTAGCTTCATATGTCACTATTATGTCTTAATTTAACTCCATTATACACAACCCGGCTTTTAAAAACAACAGCGATAAAATAGTTTTTTGTTCCTTCTAATTCCTATTTTATCCTGAATTTCAAAGCTTTTCCATTATCATCGTGCGACAGGATTTGACAGAAAGCTTCTTTAATCAAAATCCCTTTCCCCCTTGTAGTCACTGTATATAAGCACATTTGAGATTTTTTCATACACTGCGGGATGATTATCTTCTACAGAATATATCTTCCCATCTATGTATACAACATAATAGTCATCATCCTTTAAATAAATAAACGGTGTTTCTTCCTCATATATCCCTTTTTTAATATCAGGATTGCCCGGTCTGTAGATAATATATTCTTGTTTGTCTGTAAACAGCATATACTCATTATCCATGGTATACGCTGTCTGTAATTTAAACGTGCCCTGAATACTTTTCGTATTCACCGGTTCATAATTTCTGTTCATGACCGCAGCGATAATCATTGCCAGAAAAATCATGAAAATAATAACAATAAATATAATGCCGGCAAATCGACTGTCCTTGATTTTGTTTTTTCATCTTATCCCTCCCCCAATATATTTTCTGTTAATTTAATTATATCTTACAACTTTTACGAAATCAATTTGTATTTTCATGACAGAACGGGCAGTTTCTTTCCTATACAACAAAAAAATCCGGTTTTGAAACAAGTCCAAAACCGGATTTTTCCGATACTCCCATAATCATTTCCAGTGAATTATTTTTCTTCCACTGCCTTTTTAAGGTTTTCCATCGCTTTCTCGACAATGACTCGCGGACAAGCGATATTCATTCGCACAAATCCTTCGCCCTCCGGACCAAATTCATATCCTTGAGTGAGCGCCAGCTGTGCTTTATGAATAAGGAACTGTTCAAGCGCCTCTCTGTCAAGGTTCAGCGCTCTCATATCCAACCACAATAAAAATGTGCCTTCGGAATTTGTCATTTTTATTGCAGGAATATTATTTTTTAAGTATTCAGAAACATACTTTTTATTACTGTCAACATAGGCAATAACCTCGTTAAGCCAAGGCTCGCCTTTTGTATAGGCTGCTTTTAAAGCTTCCGCACCGAAGATATTGTCAAGGCGGGTCTGTGCTGTCATCATCACATCTTCAAAAGCTCTGCGCTTTTCTTCATCGGCAATGATTAATGTGGACATGGCAAGACCGCCAAGGTTAAAACCTTTATTTGTCGCATAGCAGCACATACAGTTTTTGGCAAAAGCATCGCCAAGTGATGCAAACGGAATGTGCTTATGTCCCGGCAAAATAAAGTCGGAATAGATTTCATCCACAATCACATACACATGATATTTTAAACACAGATTTCCGATTTTCTCCAGCTCATCCCGTGTAAACACACGTCCGGTAGGATTATTCGGGTTTGATAAAATAAGGACTTTGACATCTTTGGCAAGCATTGCCTCAGTCTTTTCAAAATCAATCACATATGTATCATCTTCATGAAGCATCGCTTCTGTCACAAGCACTCTGCCTGTTTTTGTGACTGCATCAAAAAGCGGGTCATAATTCGGCATAAGCGTTGCAACCTTATCGCCCGGCTTTGTAAGAATACCAAGCATTACCCATACGGCATAGATGACACCCGGTGGTGAAAATACAAGCCATTCCTTAGGACAGTCAAAGCTATGTCTTTTACTGAACCATCCAAGGACAGCATCATAATAATCGTCCTTGCGGACTGTGTAGCCAAAAATCGGGTGCTTTGCACGTTCCTGCACAGCCTCAACAATCGGCTCTGCACAGGCAAAGTCCATATCGGCAACCCACATCGGAATGACGTCTTCACGTCCGAAATATTCCGTATTCATATCCCATTTAAAGGAATTTGTTCCCTTTCTTTCGATTACTTTATCAAACATAGCTTCTCCTTTTTATGCTGCAACTGTCGCAATAATAATCCAGATAATAACAGAAATTGCCGCTGATAAAAATGCAAATGGCAGCTGAGTCTTTACATGGTCGATATGGTCACAGGCCGCACCGAGCGATGAAAGCACCGTCGTATCCGATACCGGTGAACAGTGGTCACCAAACAAACCGCCGCTGACTACAGCACCAACTGCTGCATAAACTAAAATGCCAAGCTCTCCGCCTGTAAATGAGTACGCCATCGGTACTGCAAGCGGAATACAGATTGCAAAAGTTCCCCATGATGAACCTGTAAAGAAAGCCATCACCGCACCAATAATAAATGTCATCGCAATAAAGAGCGCCGGTGTCATCCAACCTGCTGTTGCTTCCATAATAAAGTCAGAAGCGCCCATGGATTTTGTTATTGTGTTGATACAATATGCCAGCGCCAAAATAAGTGTAGCGGACATAACGCTTTTCATACCCTTAATAGCTGTGTCCATCATATCCTTAATACTTGTAAATACACGGCGGATACTCAATACAATGGCCTGATAAATAACAGTTACGATAAAGCACTCTAAAATCTTTACGCCGCCCTTTGTGATATAAGTAATAATCGCCATCGCAACGATAATGATAATCGGCACAATAAAATCTGTAAATACATTAGGTTTTACCTTACTGCTTCCTGACTGTAAATCGTCAAGTTCTTCACCGACAAGCGGTACAGCGCCGTCACGAATGACTTTGCCTGTTTCTTTTGCACGTTTTTCAGCTTTTCTCATCGGTCCGAAATCAGGGAAAATCTCAAGCGCATTCAAAAGAACAATCACTAAAAGGATAATCGCATACAGGTTAAAAGGAATCGCTTTAATATAAACGCTGACGCCTTCTTCAACTGTTGTTACAGGACCGCCAAGGTCAGCAATAAGTCCTGCCACATAAGCGCCCCATGCCATGAATGGAATAATTGTACAAACAGATGCACAAGTGGAGTCAAGGATAAAAGCTAATTTTTCTCTCGGAATCTTTTCCTTATCTGTCAGCGGACGCATAATCACACCGCGAAGTAACGGGCTCATATAATCATCAACTGTAAATAAGCCGATAAACCATGTGGCAAACTTAATGCCTCTCGGTGATTTAACTTTGTCCGCAATAAGATTGGCAAAGGCATCCACAACACCCGCTTTCATAAAGAAAGCAATCATGATACCTATAAAAATCTGAATTGATAATACCCAAATAAAATCTTCATTGCCAAGTGCTTCTTGTGTCAATGCCGACAAACCGAATGCCGGATCCATGCCAAGAATCACAACGCCGGTAATACATCCGGCTAATAATGCTAAGATGGCATCCTTCTTCCAAAATGCCAGTAATAATGTTACCGTCAACGGTACTAATGAAATAATTCCGTAATTTGCAGCTTCAGGCATAAAATGTCCCTCCCTCATAAAATTTAGATTTTAAATATAAACTCTCCTCAGACACATTTTCCGGCGGTGTCTGCGCCGTTACCCTCCTTACATTTTTTTCTTTTAGTATATCATTTTTGACACCATATGTCAAATAATTTTTTATCACTTTAATAATTTCTTATTATTTTCTTATTATCTCATGTTCATTGACATTGCACGCACAGACATATATAATTATGAATGAAAACAAGTATTCACGCTGCAAAGGAGATGATTTTTTGTCAAAGCTGACTAAATATATTCCTCTTATAAAGTTTATGGGACAGGTTTTTGGAAGTGATTTTGAGATTATTCTGCACGATGTCAGCCAGCCGGACACATCAATTATTGCCATTGAAAATTCACATATTTCAGGCAGGCATGCCGGCGATTGTCTGACAGATTTAGCACGACAATGGATTGCACAAAAAAAATATCTTGAAACAAATTATATTGTCAATTATGAAGGAAAGACAGCCGGCGGTCACAATCTTGTGTCCTCTACCTATTTTATCAAAGATGAAGATACGCTGATTGGACTTTTATGCATCAATCATAACACTGACTCACTCCTCGAAGCCCAGCGTATTATTCATGCGCTGACCTCTGCTTTTTATCTTCCTGATAAGAATGCATCAAACTATTCTGAACGCTTCAGCGGCTCTATCCTTGATATTTCAAGCAACCGCATTTTAAAGACACTCAACAGCTTCAACGTCACACCGAAGCGTATGTCTGCCGCTGAAAAAATCGAGCTCGTCAAGAAGCTGGATGAACAGGAAATTTTCTCAACCAAAGGCGCAATCGCCCAAGTTGCCGATTATCTGAACGTTTCTGAGCCAACCATTTACAGGTATCTGTCAAAGGTACGCAAAAAACAAAATTAAGCTTATATTTTTCACACCATACACTCATGGATTTCTTCCTGCTCAATTCCTTTTTCCGCCATAATACCGGTGAGCCGCTCACGCTCTGTCAGCGGTGCACACCATGCCAGTCCGCAGCCGGCAGACAGCGTCCGCGGCACAGGAATCAGTCTCCCCGCCGCTGACAGCGTCTTACACGCCTTTTCCATCGCCATGGCATCCGCTGTTGTATGAAAGGTTACCACAAGCTTTAATTCTTTTTTTCTCATCATCGCTGTTACTCAATGACAACCGCATAACCGTCTTCGGTTTCTGTGGAAGATACTTTTTTGCCATGGTCTTTGGCATACTTTTCCACATTCATTTTTTGATGCGGCTCAGAAACGAGTACTCTGACAGGACCGTCGGCAGCTTTAAGCGCCTGTGCTGTCAGCATCGTTGGTTCCGGACATGACAATCCTCTTGCATCGACTTCTTTCATGATTCTCCCTACTTTCCTTCACTTCTTTTATTTGTAAATGCGATAATAAAGCATACCGCAATACAGATGGCAACTGCAACTTTTCCGTTCAAAGGCACAGCGCCCATGACAAGCTCTTTTGTCTCAGCATTCATCGCAGTACCGCTTGCCGCAAGACCAAGATTATGTGCCAATGCCGCACCTGCAAACATACCAAAGACTGTCACCGCTGAATCCGACGAACCCTGTCCTGCAAGAATCAGCTGTCTTAACGGGCAGCCGCCCGCAAGCACTGCGGCAAAGCCTACGGCATACATGCCGAGAATACTCCATAAATGCTCGGAATGTGCGATGATTCCCGGAACAGCAAAGCCAAAAATAAACTTGCCTGCTGCAATATTATAAATAAGCATGACAACAAAAAATGCACCGATAATTGTCAGAAGGTCAAAGTTTTTCATTAAAATCACATCACGGACACTGCCCGCAAAACACATTCTCGACTTTTGCGCAAGCACACCGAAAATAAGTCCTCCGACAAGTGATATAATGATTGGCGCATGCATACTTCCCGGACCGCTGACACTGCTCTTTAACAGTGTCGTTGTCAATGACAATACTAAAACACCAAGCAAAAGTGCAGAAATAACGCCGCCGTTTATGCGGTTTGCAGCGTGTGCCCGTCCAAGGCTAAAGCCCCGTTTAAGCGCTATCACACCTGTGCCGACACCGAGCACAAAGCCAATCAGCGCCACCCACGCATTTAAGTCTCCGGCAGACATACGGATAATCATTCTCAGCGGACATCCCAAAAATACAAGTGAGCCAATCACAAGAATCATTCCGAGCACAAAACGAATCACCGGTGACGAACCTGCACTGGAACGGTATTCCTTTGTGATAACAGAAATTAAAAATGCACCTAAAACAAGTCCTATAATTTCCGGACGGGCATACTGTACAGCTTCTGCCGAATGCATACCGAGCGCCCCTGCCGTATCACGGATAAAGCAGGCAATACAAAATGCCATATTGGCCGGATTACCGAAATATGCCAGCGCCGCAGCGATAAGACCGCATAGCAGACCTGCAAGTGCAAGCTTTTTCTTTGAATCAGATAAATTCATCTCTTTTCCTCCCTCATTGAAGACATCAATCCTCTAATGCCAATTTTTTTATTGCCTTTGCGGCAAAATCAATTTCTTCCTCTGTATTAAAATGTGAAAAACTGAATCGGACAGCGCCCTGACTGACTGTACCAAGGGCTTTATGCATTAAAGGCGCACAATGCGCCCCCGCGCGCGTCACGATGCCGTATTCTGTGCTTAACACATCGCTGACCTCAGAAGAATCATAATCCCGGATATTTAAAGTGACAATCGCAGCCCGCATGGGCGCGTCAAAATCACCGTAAATTTTAACACCCGGAATATTTGAGACACCTTCATAAAAACGGCGCATCAGCGCCATCTCCCTTGCTCTGATTGTCTCCTGACCAATATTTTCGATATATCCTAAGGCCGCACATAAACCGGCAATTCCGTGACCGTTAAGCGTTCCTGCTTCCAGTGCGGTCGGCATGGCGGACGGATGCTTTTCATTGTAAGTATCAACACCGCTGCCGCCCGAAATCAGAGGGTCAAGCACTAAGCCGCTGCGCACATACATGCCGCCCGTTCCCTGAGGTCCCAAAAGTCCCTTATGCCCGGTAAAGCACAGTACATCAATATGCATCTTCTGCACATCAATCGGAAATATGCCTGCACTCTGAGACGCATCTGCGATAAAAAGAAGTCCGTGCTTTTTTGCAATATCACCGACTGCCTCAAGGTCAATCATATTCCCCGTCAGATTTGACGCATGTGTACAGACAATAGCCTTCGTATCGGGACAAACCGCAGCCTCGATTTGCCCACAGTCAACATTGCCTTTTTCATCACAGCCGACAATCGTAAGCCGTGCACCTTTTCTCTGACATTCATACAGCGGACGCAGCACCGAGTTGTGCTCAAGCACTGTCGTAATCACATGACCTTCATAAAGTCCAATCCCTTTGATGACCGTATTTAATGCCTGCGTGGCATTTGCCGTAAACACAAGCTGCGCCGGATTTTCTCCGTTAAAAAGCCGCATCAGCCGTTCCCTCGCCTCATAAATCATTCGCGACGCGTCAAGAGAAGGCTCACTGGCTCCCCGCCCTGAATTGCCCATCCTGTCAAAGGCTGCCACCACAGCCGCTTTCACACAATCCGGTTTTTTCAATGTTGTTGCTGCATTATCCAGATATATCATCATTCGTCTCCATTTCTTACAGAGCTTTTTAAATGTCTTTCTTATTAAGTATACGTGCTTTTACAGCCTGCGTCTAATTGAAAACCATAATAAAAGCACATCACTTATAGATTTTTTCTATAAATGATGTGCTTATTTTTATCAATCAATGCCATACATTGCTTTCACATTTTTAATCAGCTTATCCGCCGACGGAAGGTTTGGATGGCCTGCATCATAGACAACATTAATATTTCTCATGCCGCCATAGCTTCTAAGGGAAAATGCCAGCAAACGCCCCCAGTGAACCTCCTCCTCCACCGCCAGCGCTGATATCAAGGATATCCCCATGCCGCCGGCCACCGAGCGTTTAATCGTCTCCTGATTTTCCATAATTGCGGCAATCTTCAGCCTGTCAGCATCAATCCCCATACAGGCAAGGACTTTTTCCGCTTCTTTTCGTGTACCCGAGCCGTCCTCCCGCAAAATCATCGGTTCATCTGCAATCCACTCTGCCATCTCATGCTCGGATTTACTGCAAAAGTGTTCATTCGCCGGCGTAATCACAACAAGCTCATCTTCAAAAAAAGGAATATAACGGCAGCTTCCTTTTTCAATGACTGTCCCTGTAAAACCCACGTCTGCCTTATGGGATAAAATCATGTCAACGACCTTCTCACTGTCCGTCTCAAACACCGTCAGCCGTTCATTGGGGTATTTCCGATGAAAATCCGTCATAATTTCCGGCAGAAGATATTGGGACGGCACAGTTGATGCCGCAATGCGAAGCACCGAGCCTGAACGGCGCCCCGTCACGCCAAACTGTTCTTTTATTTTATTTTCCAATTCAAGCATCTGTTCGGCATAGGAGTACAAGGTCTTTCCGTTTTCAGACAGCGTAACCCCCTTTGTATTTCGCACCAGCAGACACGTATTTAATTCCTTCTCCAGTGAAGCGATATGGGCACTGACTGTCGGCTGTGTTAAAAAAAGCTGTCGTGCCGTCACAGAAAAGTTTTTTGTCTCTGCCACACGCACAAAAACTTCAAGCTGCTTTAAGTTCATTTCCGTATTCATCCTTTGTGTCACAATTTTTCTCTATTATAACATCTTTTGCATAGAGACTGCCACACATTCCGATACTTTTTATTACTCACCTTTAAGCGCTTCAATGACATTTTCTTTTCGTATTTTTCGTACCGAATACATCATCGACAAACCGGTAATAACAAAAATCATCACAACGACAAGAATAATATTAAGCCACGGCAGTGTAAATCGACTATATATGCTTCCTGCCGTGCTCTTATAAAACAGCCACATGAAAAGCAGACCGGCCGGCATACCGAATATCAGCGCCTTAACCCCATAAAACAGGCTTTCATAAATAATCATGCGATTAAAGGTCTTCGGCGTCATTCCCACAGATTTTAACATCGCAAATTCTTTTCGGCGCATACTGATGCCTGTCGATGTCGTATTAATAATATTTGCCGTACATATGGCTATCATCAGGATAATAAAGCCATAAGCAAAAACAGAAATAATCCTCAAAAGGTTTTGATTGCTCTCAATCGTTTTCCACGACGAGTAGTAACTGACGCCCCGCTCATTGCTGTACTGCTTCACATAATCGTCCAGTGCCGCCATCGTCGCCTTTGGATTATCGGAATCAAGGCAAAGGCTTGTGATTGCCGCCGGAATATAGTCATCCGAATTGACGATATTTTCCATTGTTTTCTCGGAGACAAGCAGCCAAACATTCTCAGTCTCAAATAAATTCATATTCAGAGGCAGGCACCACGGGCTTATATCCAAAACTGCCGCAACCGTTAATTCCCCGGCTGATTTGTCCTTTGTTTCAAAGTCCTCGCTCTCGGCATCATAAGATGATTCCGTAAACAAAAGCGGAATCTTCTGATTTTCACTACAGTCAAAAAGTTTTGTTCTTCCCTTTGATGAAGGTCCGACGACGGTCACACTATTTAAAAGAATCGCGCTGTTTTCTCCGTCAAGGACAGACTCTGAGAGCCCCGCCTCGCGAAGAAATGCCCTAAGGCTCTCCTCATCCATGGAATGGAGATTGACATTGTAGAAATCTCCACTTGCCACATATTCACTGTCGGCATCCGCATACATCTTGTCGCGCATTTTTTGAAATTCGTCCGAGAGCTTTAAGTCACTACGGTTTACATAAAAATTATAAGCATAAGTCATCTCCGTATCCCTTGAAACACCCGGCATCTCTGAAATTTCTTCAAAATATGCCCTGTCCCCCTGAACCTTAAAGTCCACATAAGAGTCTTCAAGCAGCATCTCCGAGCTGATTTCAAGGCTGTGAACAAAGCCCGAAACACCTAAGAACAGTGCGACGCTGACTGCCATAGATACAACGGTTGCTCTGTAGCGTTTTTTATTCCGCTTTAAGTTTTTAAGCGCCAGCTCGCCCTCAAAGCCAAAAAGCTTTCTTGTCAACCGTGAGGTTTTGACTTTTTTCTTTGTCAGCTTAATATCATGATTCTGTCGTATACCGTCAATCGGAGAAATCACCGATGCCCGCCGTGCAGGAATATAGGTGGATATAAAAATCGTAATGACAGCCACAGCCGCAGCCGCAATCACAGACGGCCAGCTCACAACAACATACAGCGGCTGATTCCACTCGCTGAATGCAAACTCAAATAACGGTGAAATACATTTAAAGGCAATGGCAAGACCACCGATACCTGAGGCAATACCTAGGGGAATACTGATAATCCCCACAAGAAATCCTTCATAATAAACGGATGCGCGCTTCTGCCGTTTATTATGAAGGATTTCTTGTGGGGATTATCAGTATTC
>CABUBX010000073.1 GCA_902489925.1 uncultured Lachnospiraceae bacterium
TCCCGTCATACTCTGTCGGTGAAACAAAGCCTTCAAGAGGACCGGGACGTCGTGAAATCGGTCACGGCGCTTTGGCTGAGAGAGCATTAGTGCCTGTACTTCCAAGCGAAGAAGAATTTCCTTACGCTATCCGTACAGTATCTGAGACATTTGAATCTAACGGTTCAACATCTCAGGCAAGTATCTGTGCCTCAACTATGTCCTTGATGGCTGCAGGTGTACCTATTAAGAAGCAGGTTGCCGGTATCTCCGCAGGTCTTGTCACAGGCGATACAGACGATGATTATATCGTTTTGACTGACATTCAGGGCCTTGAAGATTTCTTTGGCGATATGGACTTTAAGGTTGCCGGTACACATGACGGTATCACAGCAATTCAGATGGATATTAAGATTCACGGTCTGACTCGTCCGATTATTGAAGAAGCAATTGCAAGAACAAAAGAAGCAAGAGAGTATATTATTAATGATATTATGACTCCGGCTATTGCAAAGCCAAGAGAAGAAGTTGGCAAGTATGCGCCGAAGATTACACAGATTCAGATTGACCCTGATAAGATTGGTGATGTCATCGGTCAGAAGGGTAAAGTCATCAATCAGATTATCGCTGAAACAGATGTAAAGATTGATATTACAGATGACGGCGCTGTGTCTATCTGTGGTGTTAAAAAAGAAAATATTGAAAAAGCAATTAAGATGATTCAGATGATTGTTTCCGAATTTGAAGCAGGCAGACTCTACGAAGGAAAGGTTGTAAGTATTAAAGAATTTGGTGCTTTCCTTGAATTTGCACCGGGCAAGGAAGGTATGGTTCATATTTCCAAGCTTGCTTATCACAGAGTCAATAAAGTTGAGGATGTCCTTTCTCTCGGAGATGTGATTACAGTAAAATGTATGGGCAAAGACAAGATGGGAAGAATCAGCTTCAGCTTAAAGGATGCATCAGAGCGTCCTGAAAGAAAACCGGAAGAAGAAAAACCGGAAGCTTAATTTTAAGCCGTCACATACACCGCATTTTGCGGTCTGTGGCGGCTATATTTATACAAGGGGGTATTTACAATGAAACCATTAAAACTTGCGCTGATTGGCTTTGGCAGTGCAGGGCGAGCCTTTGCAAAAATGCTTTTGGCAAAGCAAAATGAACTTTCCGCTGTTTATGGCAGAGCAGTTATTGTCACAGCTATTGTGACGGCAACAAGAGGTACTTTAATCGATGCGCATGGCATTGATTTGGAAAAAGCCTGCCGTGAAGCGGAAGAAAAGGGACATTTTGATGAAAGAGCTGACGGTTTTTGCAAAAAGGGTGCTTTGCAGGTTATCACAGAAGACGACTATGATGTCATGTGTGAGCTGACGCCGCTGAATATTAAGACGGGGCAGCCGGCAACCGACCATATTTTAGCGGCAATTCACAGACATAAACATGTCATTAGCGCTAATAAAGGACCGGTGGCGTGGCACTATGATGAAATCTCAAAGGCAGCCGCCGATGCCGGTGTGATGTTTTTTTATGAGACAACAGTGATGGACGGAACACCTGTCTTTAATTTGGTCGAGCAGACTTTGAAATTTTGTCGGATTACTGAGATAAAAGGAATTTTAAACAGTACGACGAATTATATTCTTGAAGAAATGGAAAAGGGAACCGATTATGATGAGATTATTGCCGACGGCAGACGCCGCGGCTTTATCGAAGCAGATATGTCTATGGACATAAACGGTTATGATGCCGCGGCAAAGCTCATTGTTCTGATGAACGTATTTATGAAAGCGGGGCTGACACCGGATGATGTGCGCCGGACAGGCATTGAGTCTGTGAGTGCTGACAAAGTTCGCGATTGCGCTGCCAATCAAAAGAAAATAAAGCTGATTTGTCATGGCCGTGCCACAAAAGACGGCTTTGAAGCAACTGTTTCTCCTCAGGAGATTGCCTTGACAGACATGTATGCAAGCGTTGACAGCACAACCTCGGTTGTCACACTGACGACGGATTTGATGGGAACACTGTCTATTGTTGAACATCAGCCGGAAATTGAGCAGACAGCTTATGGCATTTTCGGCGATATGCTTCGGATACTTGACGGACTTTCGAAATAACAGGCAAAATAAAAAGTCGGTTTAAACCGACTTTTTATTTTGGGATACAACTTTTAAAGTATAGAGGGAACGGCGCGCATGCGCCTGAAAATTATCTTTTTGATAAAGTATGTGTAACCGGATTAATCTCGATATTTTCATATTTGTCGATATATCTGTCAACGGTTTTATTGTTTGCTGTCGGGATAATAACCATGGCATCAATTTTAGCCTTTTCAGCTTCGCTCATCGGATGAGCTAAAACGGCACCGCAGTCCGGACATCTAAATTCTG
Source organism: uncultured Lachnospiraceae bacterium (assembly GCA_902489925.1). Classification (GTDB taxonomy): domain Bacteria; phylum Bacillota; class Clostridia; order Lachnospirales; family Lachnospiraceae; genus Scybalocola_A. Next base: position 2,370 of record CABUBX010000073.1, read on the forward strand.
TCACTTCATCAAGCTTTGCTATATTAAAAGAAGATACTATATATTTTTTTCCGTTTACGTATGGAACGACATTGCTGCTTCCGCATTTTGCACATCTGAACATTGAAATTGCTGTTGTCATCATCATTACCTCCTGTGACCTTTTTTATGATAATTTTTATTGTTTTCCTTCGTTGTCTATAATATAATACAATTAAAACAATTTGTAAAACGCATATTTTTGATGTTTAATATGAATTATTTTCATGTATTTGGATTTTATAGAAAATTGGCATGTTTTATGAAAGGGAGAGTGTGAGATGAGTATACAAAAATATGAAGCCTTTATAAAAACGGTTGAGATGGGTGGATTGACAAAAGCTGCAGAAGCACTTGGCTATACACAGTCGGGAATCAGCCACATGATTCAAAGTCTTGAAGATGAAGTCGGCGCCAAGCTGATGCACAGAGACCGCGCCGGTATTCGCATGACCTCTGTCGGCGAACAGTTACTTCCGTATTTTACGGAGGTCTGTGCCAGCGAGCGCAAGCTTGAAGGAAAAATCAGGGATATTTTAAACCTTGAGTCCGGTCTTATCCGCATCGGTACATTTACAAGTGTTTCCGTTCAGTGGCTGCCGTTTATTCTAAAAGAATTTCTTGAGGATTTTCCAAAGATTGAGTTTGAAGTCCTTTACGGCGAATATGCTGAAATTGAAAACTGGATTTCCCAGGGGCGTGTGGATTGCGGATTTATCCGTCTGCCATCAGCGGCAAAACTACAGACAACCTTTTTAAAGCAGGATGAGCTTGTTGTCATAATGCCGGAAAAACATCCTCTGAAGGATGAGACTTTCTTTCCTGAACAAGCTTTGGCTGAATATCCTTTTGCACTCATTGATGAAAGTGAGGACTATGAAGTGGAGGCAGTATTCGACCATTTTCGTATTAAGCCAAAAGTAAGGTTTACAGCAAAAGATGACCACACCATTGTATCCATGGTGGCCAATGAGCTTGCAATTAGTATTATGCCTGAGCTTGTATTAAACAAGATGCCCTATCCGATTATAAAAAAGGGGTTTAAAGAGCCTATTTACAGGCAGCTTGGCATCGCTGTCAAAGATGAAAAAAGTATTTCATCAGCAACACAGCGTTTTATCGACTATGTTTTAGACTGGGTTGGGAGAGAAGCATAAAAGCGCGCCGTAGCCAGCGACGCGCCCTTGTATAAGAAACGATAAAACTTTGTCATATAAATAACAGTCTATCCTAATTTAAGCATATGCGGTTTTCCTTCTTTATATACGGCATAATATTTGAATCCCAAATCAAGCAGCACTTTTTCAAGCTTATCAAAAGCAAAAGCGACATGCTGCGGTGCATGGGCATCGGCACCGATTGTAATCAGCTCTCCGCCCATTGATTTGAAGGCTTTAAGAACATCCAAATGCGGATGCGGCTGCCCAAGACCGTACTTATAACCGCCTGTATTGATTTCCAGCGCTTTTCCGGACTGAATCATCGCCTTTAATGTCGGTTCTAAAATATCCTTATATTTTTCATAGGAATAGTCTTTGTTTTGATTTGGACCATAGCGCACAACATAATCAATATGCCCGTATGTATGGAAGTCCGTAAAGGCTTTCATATTGTCAACAATTGTGGCAAGATAGCGGCGATAACCTTCTTCCTCGCTAATTCCGTTAAAGTATGAATTTGGATAATACGGGTCAAGCCCATCGACAAGATGTGTTGAGGCAATGACACAATCAAAGGGATACTTATTTACAAAGCTTTTGCACCGCTTGCCGAGATAGGGCATCATGCCCATCTCTATACCGTATAAAACCTCGATACGATTAGCGTACATATCCTTAAGCTGCATCAGCCGGTTTGTGTAAGCCTGCATATCCACTGTAAAGTCCAATGTTTCAGGTTCTCCCGGCTGAGGAAGATAATCATAATCCATGTGCTCTGTAAAACAAATTGTTTTAAGACCTTTATCAATCGCTGACATAATCATGGCTTCCATCGGCGCAGAAGAATCTGCAGAAAATTCTGAATGCATATGACAATCTGCAATAATCATATTAAAAACCTCCATCTGTTATTCTATCTTTATCATAGCGCAGAAGTCCTACAAAAATCAATAAAAAAAAGAATAAAACATACTATAAGTAAGGCAGATTGTTAAAAATTTAATTTTTGATTAAATATACTTGAATTTTTGTGAAATATTATGTATGATATATGAGTAATAAGTGAGCGCGAAAGCTCACTAGAAAACACTTTTAGGAGGAATAAAATCATGGCAGTAAAAGTAGCAATTAATGGTTTTGGACGTATTGGACGTTTAGCATTCAGACAGATGTTCGGCGCAGAAGGATATGAAGTAGTTGCAATCAACGACTTAACAGATCCTAAGATGTTAGCACACTTATTAAAGTATGACTCATCACAGGGAAGATATGACGGACACACAGTTGAAGCTAAAGAGTCTTCAATCGTTGTAGATGGCAAAGAAATTGAAATCTATGCAAAGGCTAACGCTGCTGAGCTTCCTTGGGGAGAATTAGGTGTAGACGTTGTTCTTGAGTGTACAGGTTTCTATACATCAAAAGCTAAATCTCAGGCACATATCGATGCAGGTGCTAAAAAAGTTGTTATTTCTGCACCAGCAGGCAACGACCTTAAGACAATCGTTTACAGCGTAAATGAAAAGACACTTGACAAAGACGATACAATCATTTCCGCAGCTTCTTGTACAACAAACTGTTTAGCACCTATGGCTAAAGCGTTAAATGACTACGCACCAATCCAGAGCGGTATCATGTCAACAATCCACGCTTACACAGGCGACCAGATGATTCTTGACGGACCACACAGAAAAGGTGATTTAAGACGTGCCAGAGCAGGCGCTGTAAACATCGTTCCTAACTCAACAGGTGCAGCTAAAGCTATCGGCTTAGTTATCCCTGAGTTAAACGGCAAATTAATCGGTTCTGCACAGCGTGTTCCTGTACCAACAGGTTCTACAACAATCTTAACAGCAGTTGTTAAAGGTCAGAACGTAACAAAAGAAGGCATCAACGCTGCAATGAAGGCTGCTGCTTCTGAGTCATTCGGTTACAACGAAGACCAGATTGTATCTTCAGATATCGTTGGTATCAGATTTGGTTCTTTATTTGATGCTACACAGACAATGGTATCAGAAATCGGCGATGACCTTTACCAGGTACAGGTTGTTTCATGGTATGACAACGAAAACTCATACACAAGCCAGATGGTTAGAACAATCAAATACTTCGCTGAATTAGCATAATTTTGTTGATTCAAACGAATCTATTATGACCTATGCGGGTCCGGTCTATGATGGGCCGGACCCGTTTATTTTATGGAGGAATTTAAAATGCTTAACAAAAAATCAGTAGACGACATTAATGTTAAAGGACTTAAAGTCTTAGTAAGATGCGACTTTAACGTACCTTTAAAAGAAGGTAAAATCACAGATGAAAACCGTCTTGTTGCTGCACTTCCTACAATTAAGAAGTTAATCAACGACGGCGGTAAGGTAATTCTTTGTTCACACCTTGGCAAACCAAAGGGAGAGCCAAAGCCGGAATTATCTTTAGCACCTGTTGCTGCAAGACTTTCCGAGTTACTTGGACAGGAAGTTAAGTTTGCTGCCGACGCAGAAGTTGTAGGCCCTAACGCTAAAGCTGCTGTTGAAGCTATGAAAGATGGAGACGTTGTTTTACTTGAGAACACACGTTACAGAGTTGAAGAAACAAAGAATGGCGAGGCATTCTCAAAAGAGCTTGCAAGCCTTTGCGACGTATTTGTAAACGATGCTTTCGGTACAGCTCACAGAGCTCACTGCTCAAATGTTGGTGTGACACAGTTCGTTAACACAGCAGTTGTTGGCTACTTAATGCAGAAAGAAATCGACTTCCTCGGCAATGCTGTCAACAATCCTGAAAGACCTTTCGTAGCAATCCTTGGCGGTTCAAAGGTTTCTTCAAAGATTTCTGTAATCAATAACCTTCTTGACAAGGTAGATACATTAATCATCGGCGGCGGTATGTGCTTTACATTCGCAAAAGCAGCAGGTATTAAGATTGGTAAATCTCTCTGCGAAGACGATTATCTTGAATATTCAAAAGAGATGGTTGAAAAGGCAAAAGCTAAAGGTGTTAATTTATTACTTCCTGTAGACTATGTTGCAGCTAAAGAATTTTCAAATGATGCAGAGCATCGTGTTGTTGAAGGTGACCTTGCTGACGACGAGATGGGTCTTGATATCGGACCAAAGACAGAAAAATTATTTGCGGATGCTTTAGCAGGCGCTAAGACTGTTGTTTGGAACGGACCTATGGGCTGCTTCGAGATGCCTAACTTTGCATCAGGTACAATTGCAGTAGCTAAGGCTATGGCTGACCTTGAAGGCGCTGTGACAATCATCGGAGGCGGTGATTCAGCAGCAGCTGTGAACACACTTGGTTTCGGCGATAAGATGACACATATCTCTACAGGCGGCGGCGCTTCCTTAGAGTTCCTTGAAGGCAAAGATTTACCGGGCGTTGTTGCAGCAAACGATAAATAAAAACTATAAAAATATACCCGTTTATATTAATTAAGGAGAGTTTACCATGCGTAGAAAAATTGTTGCAGGCAACTGGAAGATGAACAAAACTCCAAGCGAAGCAGTTGCATTAATAAACGAATTAAAACCATTAGTAGCAAGTGATGACGTGGATGTTGTTTTCTGCGTACCTGCCATTGATATTATTCCTGCTGTAGAAGCAGTAAAAGGTTCTAACATCGCTATCGGTGCTGAGAACATGTACTTTGAAGAATCCGGTGCATACACAGGTGAAATCGCACCAAACATGCTTGTTGATGCAGGCGTTAAGTATGTTATCATCGGTCATTCTGAGAGACGTGAATATTTTGCTGAAACAGATGAGACAGTCAACAAAAAGGTATTAAAAGCTTTCGAGCATGGACTTACACCAATCATCTGCTGCGGTGAGTCTTTAACACAGAGAGAGCAGGGCATCACAATCGACTGGATTCGCCAGCAGATTAAGATTGCTTTCTTAAATGTTACAGCAGAGCAGGCAAAAACAGCTGTGATTGCTTACGAGCCAATCTGGGCAATCGGTACAGGTAAGGTTGCTACATCTGAGCAGGCTCAGGAAGTATGTGCAGCAATCCGTGCATGCATCGCTGAAATTTATGATGAAGCAACAGCAGAAGCCATCCGTATCCAGTACGGCGGCAGCGTATCTGCTTCAAGCGCACCTGAATTATTTGCTATGGCAGATATCGACGGCGGCTTAGTTGGCGGCGCAAGCTTAAAGGCTGATTTCGGAAAGATTGTAAACTACAAATAATATTTGTATACAAAAACGTTTCAAACAGGCTCATCCCATCGGTGGGCCTGTTTTATTATTTTTATTTATAGACAGTTTTAACAAACTACGATATAATGAGCAGGAATGGAGGGCATACATGATGAATACACCAACACTTGAGACCAAACGTCTTATATTGAGAAAATTTATAGAATCTAAAGAAGATATCGAGGCTCTATATAAAATATACGGTGATAAGGAAATCAATACGTTTTTGCCGCTGTTCCCATTTGAAAGAATTGAGGATGCCAAAGCTTATTATAAAACAAATCTGGCAAGTGATTATGCCAAAAAGGATGCCTATAACTATGCGATTTGTCTGAAAGAAAATAATATCCCAATCGGTTATATTCATGCCGGAACAAGCGATGCCTTTGATTTGGGCTATGGGCTTTGCAAAGAATACTGGGATATGTTTAATTCGCATTTTGTTGAAAAAGATGTGGAATAGGTAATTAAACTTTAAAATATAGGGAGACTGCAATGCAATCAGAAAAAACTTATCATAATATTGCGCCTGTTTTTGATGAAACGTCGAAGTTGTTAATTTTAGGCTCATTTCCGTCGGTTAAATCGAGAGAAATGCAGTTTTTTTACGGACATCCGCAAAATCGCTTTTGGAAGGTCATAGCTGCATTGACCAATGAAGCTGTTCCTGACAGCATTGAAGAAAAACGGGCACTCTTACTCAAACATCACATTGCTGTCTGGGATGTGATTGAGAGCTGCGAAATTGCGGGCTCATCAGACAGCAGTATTAAAAATGTCAAAGTAAATCCAATCGAACGTATTTTGATGTCGGCACCCATTGAACATATTTACTGCAATGGTGCAAAGTCATTTGAATTATATAAAAAGTATTGTGAAAAGAATCTCGGCAAAAAGGCAATAAAGCTGCCGAGTACAAGTCCGGCCAATGCGGCATCATCGCTGCCAAAGCTCATTGAAAAATGGCGTGAAGCTGGCGTCGGAGATTTACACACAGGAGATATCACTTTATGAAAAATGAAAACAAAAAAATAAAATCCAACACAAAGAAGACTGCACCGTCCGTCAAAAAGAGTTACCGTGTCAAATGCCGTGAATATGATGCTTTTGGCAGGGGGATTGTCAGCTTTAACGGCTCAAAGATTCCGGTAGCAAATCTTTTGCGCGGTGAGATGGCTCATATGACATTAAAGCATACAAAAACCGAAACTATCGGCTGTTTGACCGAAGTCGAGGAAGCATCCCCAAAAAGAGTGACACCTGCCTGTCCTTATCATAAAAAGTGCGGTGCCTGTCAGCTGATGCACATGGCTTATGACGAACAGCTCTATTTTAAGGAACAGCTTGTCAAAGATATTTTTAAAGGTGAGGCTGTCAAACCAATCATCGGTATGGAAAATCCTTTCAATTACAGAAATAAAGTTCATGCAACTTTTGGTACGGACAAAAAAGGCTGTTATATTGCCGGATTTTATGAAGAAAACAGCCATCACCTTATTGATGCCGAATACTGCATGATTCAAAATGAGACAGCAAATGCTATTGTCAAAGATATGAAGGCAATTGCAAAAAAATTAAATATCCACCCATACAATGAGGATAAGAAAAGCGGTGTATTGCGCCATGTCCTTATACGAACCGGCTTAAAAACAGGTCAGGTTATGGTTGTTCCTGTTATCGGCGCTTCGGTGTTTGCAGGGAAAAATCAGTTTATAAAGCTGTTGCTTGAACGCCATCCTGAAATTACAACAATTGTGATTAATTATAACGGCAAAAAAACAAGCATGATTCTCGGAGACAAAGAGGAAATTGTATTTGGAAACGGCTACATCGAAGATGAATTATGCGGCTGCCGCTTCAGAATCTCCCCTAAATCCTTTTATCAAATCAATCCGGTACAGACACAAAAACTTTACAATACGGCCATTGAAATGGCAGATTTGACAAGTAATGATAGTATCCTTGATGCCTATTCGGGAATCGGCACGATTTCACTGATTGCTGCCAAAACAGCCAAATCCGTCCTCGGTGTAGAAATTAATCAATCGGCAGTCCGCAATGCGGTGGAAAATGCCAAACAAAATAATGTGTCCAACGCAAAGTTTATATGTGAGGATGCGGGAAAATTTATGCAGTCACACCGTCATGACGGTGATAAACCGGATGTTGTTTTCGTTGACCCGCCAAGAAGCGGATGCGATAAAATATTTATTAAGTCGCTGATTCATTTGAATCCGAAAAAAATTGTCTATATTTCATGTAACCCGGTAACGCAAAAACGAGATGTGGATATGCTTAAGCGTGCGGGATATGAAATTTGCGGCATACAGCCGGTTGATATGTTTGGAATGAGCTACCATGTGGAGACTTGTGTGTTGCTACAACGAAGAACTATGTAGAAATCCTTAATTTTAGGCACTTTTTCAAGCATATCGTCTTTACG
>CABUBX010000074.1 GCA_902489925.1 uncultured Lachnospiraceae bacterium
GGTGCTTCCGAAAATTTTAGCGGGAGAAAAAATTACAATGGAATATATTGCAGGACTTGGACATGGCGGTTTATGTCAGCAGTGTGAAGTGTGCCGCTATCCTGTATGCCATTTCGGAAAGGGGTACTAATATGGAAGAAATCAGACTGACATCGCTTTGTCAGACCGGTGGCTGCGGCGCCAAAATTCCGGCCGGACGGCTTGGAAAGGTTGTCCGAGGGCTGCCCGTTAAAAAAGATGAAAATCTTATTGTCGGCTTTGATTATGCAGACGATGCGGGGGTATACAAAGTAAGTGATGATTTGGCAATCATTCAGACTTTGGACTTTTTTCCGCCGGTTGTTGATGAGCCATATTTATTCGGGCAGATTGCAGCGACGAATGCATTAAGTGATGTGTATGCAATGGGCGGTACGGTGAAGACGGCAATGAATATTGTGGCATTTCCGGACAGCCTTGACGATGAAATACTTACCCAGATTCTTAAAGGCGGTGCGGATAAGGTGCTTGAAGCCGGCGGTGTGCTTTGCGGCGGCCATTCAATCAGAGATAATGAGCCAAAGTACGGATTGTCGGTCACCGGCTTTGTCCATCCTGATTCCATTTGGGCAAATACCGGTGCGAAAACAGGTGATTTACTTATTTTTACAAAAAAACTTGGTACAGGGATGATTGTGGCGGCCAAAAATATGGATATGGACAGCGAAAACGGTTTTTCGGAGGCGGCGGCTTCGATGACGCTTTTAAATAAATATGCCTGTGAAGCTATGCAGGATTTCCATATTCATGCCTGTACCGATGTGACAGGCTTTGGTTTTATTGTTCATCTTATTGAGATGATGGAGGGCTCGGATAAGAGCGCACTTATTTATAAAGACAAGGTTCCTGTAATGGCTGCTGCCTATGCCTATGCCAAAGAATTTATGATTACCTGTGCAGGACAGCGAAACAGAAAATTTGCGGCAGATAAGGTTGTGTTTGCAGACAGTGATTATGCTTTTGAAGAAGTTGTGTTTGACCCGCAGACAAGCGGCGGTCTGTTGATTGCCTGTCCTGAGCATGAGGCGGGGGCGCTTTTGGAAAAAATTAAAGTAAAAAATCCGTTTGCGGCGATTGTTGGTCAGGTGACTGAGCCGACAAACCCGCGTGTTACGGTCATATAAGGAGGAAAAAAAGATGTTTCAAGTCGATGCGAGAGGACTTTTATGTCCGAGACCGGTCATTATGGCAAAAAAGGCTTTGGCTGAAAATACACATGTATGTGTGCTTGTGGATAATGAGACTTCGGTCGAGAATCTTCAAAAAATGGCAGCAGTTATGGGCATTGAAAGTAAAGTCAATGTCAATGAGGGCTTTTGGGCTGTGGAAATGGTACAAAATGAAATCAAAGGTCAGGAAAAGCTTCATGACAAGGATACAGTCATTGTTATTAAATCTCGGTTTGCAGGCGTGGGCGATGATGCCCTTGGCAGCGCCCTGATGAAAAGCTTTATATATACGCTGACTGAATCTGAAAAGCTGCCTGCGACGATGATTTTTTACAATGGCGGTGTTCATTTGACAACCGAGGGGTCACCGGTTATAGAGGATTTAAGAAAGCTTGAAGCGGCAGGCGTGGAAATTTTATCATGCGGAACATGCCTTAACTTCTATGGTCTTGAGAATAAGCTGCTTGTGGGCGGCGTGACAAACATGTATGTGATTGTTGAAAAACAGCAAAATGCAGGAAAGATTATTTGCCCGTGATGATTTAAAATCTGAGGGAGGAAAGCTATGAAAATAAAGACTTGTCCGTATTGTGACAGTGTTATGACAAAAAAACACAGATGTGATGTATGCAATTCTTTTGTATGGAAGCCTTCGGAAGTTGAAGGAAATTACAAAATGCAGGAGACGTATGATGAGTCTTGGCCGCAGCAATCAAATTCTGTGCAAAATCAAAAAGACACATCAAAAAAAGCTTCACCTAAGAAAGCCTCACCTAAAAAAGCTGTGCAAAAAGAATCAGGCAAAGGCAAAAAAGCTGCAGTTGTTATTTTCTGGCTATGTGCTGCGCTTATCGTTTTAGCCGGGTTTATAGAAAGTGATACAGGTCAGGAGATAAAGTGGGCTGTGGAGGACTTTTTTGAAGAATTATCTGACGGCAGTAAAATGCCGGAAACAGAAGATGTTTCAGCGTTTGAGGAAACCTACGACTGGTATAATATTGATGTAGAAAATCCAAAAGAAAATTTTGAAAACGGTATTTGGCAGTATGAAAGCGGTGGTGAGGTTACTGCGGAAGAAGTTATTTCAAAGGGGGAGGAGTGCACCGAGAAGGCTCATTTTCCAATTCCAAAAGATACGGTAATCTCTGAGCTGACGGCCTATGCCAAAAATGTTCTTAAAGTACCGGAGGCAGACATTACCGTTTCTGATATGCCGTCGGCAAACTATGTTTATCACACAGGTTCATATGAAAGTACAAATTTTGAGCAATATACCCATATTCATTTCGGTGAATCGTCTGCTGTTATTTCGGTGGATTACGATACAGTGAGCAAAAACCTTCATTCAATTTCAATGATGGAGGTTTCGCGGGATAAGGTGCCGGAAGTGATTAAGCTTTTTGTAAATATTGTGGACGGTGAAGTCAGTGAAAGTTTTATTGACGAATGTCTGAATTTTGGCGACGATACATATACATTTACTTACGGAGACGGTTATCGCATTTATGTCAGTGAAGAAACGGATGATTCCTATTTTGTGATGATGAGCGGTTCCGAAAGTGGGTATTAGATTTTAGGCTTGGGTATTTGTGTATTTTGTATTCAATATTGAACAAATTTAGGATTGATATTTTCTTGACGTTCTTAAAGCTTTGTATTAAAATAATACTGAATGAATTTTGCATTACAAATGAAAGGAGATAATTTCAAATGGCAAAAGTTATGAAAACCATGGATGGTAATACAGCTGCTGCATGGGCTTCCTATGCGTTTACAGAAGTAGCCGGTATTTTCCCAATTACACCATCCTCACCGATGGCTGAAGTCACAGATGAGTGGGCAGCTAACGGCAGAAAAAATATTTTTGGACAGCCTGTACAGGTTACAGAGATGCAGTCAGAAGCAGGTGCAGCAGGTGCAGTACACGGTTCACTTTCAACAGGTGCGCTGACAACAACTTATACAGCATCCCAGGGTCTTCTTTTGATGATTCCAAATATGTATAAAATCGCAGGTGAGTTAATCCCTTGTGTATTCCACGTAAGTGCGAGAGCATTAGCAACACATGCGCTTTCAATTTTCGGTGACCACTCAGACGTTATGGCTTGCCGTCAGACAGGCTTTGCTATGCTTTGTTCAAACTCCGTACAGGAGGTTATGGATTTAGCAGCAGTTGCTCATCTTTCAACAATTAAGAGCAGAGTGCCGTTTATCCATTTCTTCGACGGTTTCAGAACATCTCATGAAATTCAGAAGATTGAGTGTCTTGACTATGATGATTTAGCTAAATTAGTTGATTATGACGCTCTTAACGAGTTCAGAAAATCAGCATTAAATCCTGAGCATCCTGCAGTTCACGGTACAGCTCAGAACCCTGATATCTTCTTCCAGTGCAAGGAAGCATCCAACAAATTCTATGATGCAGTTCCTGGTATTGTTGAAGAATACCTTGGCGAAATCAGCAAATTAACAGGCCGCGATTACCAGTTATTCAACTACTACGGCGCACCTGATGCTGACAGAGTTATCATCGCTATGGGTTCAGTATGTGAAGCTGCTGAGGAAGTTATTGACTACTTAACAGCTAAGGGTGAGAAGGTTGGTCTTGTTAAAGTTCATTTATACAGACCATTCTCAGTAGAGCATTTCTTAAAAGCAATCCCTGCAACAGCTAAGAAGATTGCAGTACTTGACCGTACAAAAGAATCAGGTTCACTTGGCGAACCTTTATACGAAGATGTATGTACAGCATTATTCAAGAACGGTATGTTCGATACATTAGTTGTTGGCGGACGTTACGGTCTTGGTTCTAAGGACGTGACACCTGCACAGCTTATTTCTGTATATGAAAACCTTAACGCAGCTGAGCCTAAGAACGGCTTCACAATCGGTATTGTAGATGATGTTACAAATCTTTCATTACCTGTATTACCTGAGGTTGACGTTGCTGGCGAAGGTACAACAAGCTGTAAATTCTGGGGTCTTGGTGCCGACGGTACAGTAGGTGCAAACAAGAACTCCATCAAGATTATCGGTGACCATACAGATATGTATGCTCAGGCATACTTCTCATATGACTCTAAGAAGTCCGGTGGTATTACACAGTCTCACTTACGTTTTGGTAAGAAGCCAATCCGTTCTACATACTATGTAAAGACAGCTGACTTTGTTGCTTGTCATAATCAGGCTTATGTATATCTTTATGATATGCTCGGCGAAATCAAAGAGAATGGTACATTCTTATTAAATACAGAGTGGAGTAGAGAAGAACTTGAGGAAAATCTTCCTGCATCCATGAAGCAGATTATTGCTAAGAAGAATATTAAATTCTACACAATCAATGCGACAGATATTGCTAAGGAAATCGGTCTTGGCAACAGAACAAATACTGTACTTCAGTCTGCATTCTTCAAATTAGCAAACATCATTCCTATCGAGGATGCTGTTAAATTTATGAAGGAAGCAATCCTTAAAACATACGGCAAGAAGGGTGAAGCGATTGTCAACATGAACTACGCTGCTGTTGATGCCGGTGTTGACGGTGCAGTAGAAGTTGAAGTTCCTGCAGAATGGGCAAATGCAGTAGACGCTCATCCAAAGGCTGAGAAAGAAGTTCCTGCATTTGTTAAAAATATTGTACAGCCAATCAACGCTTGCAAGGGTGATGACCTTCCTGTCAGCACATTCGCAGGTATTGAAAACGGTGAATTCCCTCTTGGTACATCAGCTTACGAAAAACGTGGCGTTGCAACAATGGTACCTCAGTGGGATGCAAGCAAATGTATTCAGTGTAACCAGTGTTCATATGTTTGTCCGCATGCGACAATCCGTCCATTCTTATTAACAGAAGAAGAAAACGCAGCAGCACCGGCAAACTATGGCGCAGTTAAGGGTAAAGGTAAGGGCGTTGACCAGTACTACTTCAAGATGCAGGTATCTGTTATGGACTGTCTTGGATGTGGAAGCTGTGCAAATGTATGTCCTGCTAAAGAAAAAGCGCTTACAATGGTTCCGCTTCATACACAGTATGATGAAGCAGCTAACTGGGATTACTCAATGACTCTTTCTAAGAAAGAGAACCCATTAAGCAAGGATACAGTTAAGGGCAGCCAGTTCGAGCAGCCATTACTTGAGTTCTCAGGTGCATGTGCAGGCTGTGGCGAGACACCTTACGCTAAGTTAATCACACAGTTATTCGGTGACAGAATGTACATTGCAAATGCTACAGGATGTTCATCAATCTGGGGTGGTTCAGCACCTTCTATGCCATACACAACAAACGAAAAGGGACAGGGTCCTGCATGGTCTAACTCATTATTCGAGGACAATGCTGAGTTTGGTTACGGTATGTACTTAGGTGTTAAACAGCAGAGAACAGCACTTGCTGATAAAGTTAAAACATTATTAGATTCAAACGCAGACGAGACATTAAAAGCTGCAGCTCAGGCTTGGCTTGACACAATGAACTTAGGCGAAGAATCAAAAGCAACATCAGCTGCACTTTTAGAAGCAGCAACAGCTTATACAGGTGAAGACGAAGTTGTGAAAGCAGCTTGCGGCGCAGTTGTTGACGGCAAAGACCACCTTGTTAAGAAGTCCCAGTGGATTTTCGGTGGTGACGGATGGGCTTATGATATCGGCTACGGCGGTGTTGACCATGTATTAGCATCAGGCGATGATGTGAACGTATTCGTATTCGATACAGAAGTTTACTCAAATACAGGCGGACAGGCTTCTAAGTCTACACCGGTTGGTGCGGTTGCTAAATTCGCAGCTTCAGGTAAGAAGATTAAGAAGAAAGACCTTGGCCGTATGGCTATGTCCTATGGTTATGTATACGTAGCACAGGTTGCTATGGGTGCTAACCAGGCTCAGTTAGTGAAAGCTCTTAAAGAAGCTGAAAGCTATCCGGGTCCATCACTTGTTATCGCTTATGCACCATGTATCAACCATGGTATCAAGGGCGGTATGACAGGTGCTCAGACAAGAATCAAACAGGCTGTTGAGTGCGGTTACTGGCATATGTACAGATTCAATCCATTACTTGCACAGGAAGGAAAGAATCCGTTCACACTTGATTCTACAAGAGAGCCTAAGGGAAGCTTCAGAGACTTCATCATGAGTGAAGTTCGTTATTCTTCATTAACAAGAACATTCCCTGAGACAGCAGAAGAACTGTTCACAAAGACAGAAGAATCTGCTAAGGAAAGACTTGCAACATACATCGGCTTAGCTGATGGTACAACGAAATAAGGAAATAATTGCTGAGAAGTAATTATCGAGTTTAAACGATTTTGACGGCAGTCCCTTATGGGGCTGCCGTTTTGTTGTTAGGATTTTCTTTGAATGTCGATGAAGATGACAAAAAATATTGTGAAAAATGCACAAAAATATTCGTCATAATGCCTATTGATTTTCTTTTGAAAAATATATATTATAAATATGAAAATAAATATTTTCCAAAAGAAAATAAAAAGGGGGATTTGCAATGAAGCAAAAAAACACAAAAAAAGCCGTTAAATGGCTTGCCATAGCGCTTGTGCTTGTTATTGCAGGCAGCTTTTTGGCAAGTATGTTTAACACATCTTTCTTTACAGTAAAGGTAAAGGAAATTGAATTTGAAACAGAACGGGGAACACTAAACGGTCTTTTGTACATGCCAAAAGATGCCGGTGAAGATGACCCAAGACCTGTCATTGTAACGACTCACGGGTATTTAAACAGCAAGGAAATGCAGGATGCACCGGCAATTGAGATGTCAAGACGCGGTTATATTGTACTTGCACTTGACATGTATGACCACGGTGATTCAAGATGGGCGGCAGATATTCCGACAGGCAGTCAGTTTGCGACTTTCTGGCTTTATTCACAGTTTGATGCCGCTTCCTATATGGCAAAGCAGCCGTATACAAAGAAGGATGAACAGGGCAATGCCTATGTCGCAGTCAGTGGACATTCAATGGGTGGTTTTTCAACACTTGTCTCTATGTATATGGATGAAATGGCGGCATTGCAGACCGGCACTCGTTCAATTTATGCAGGTATTTCGGTCGGTGCGGATTATTCCTATGCATCGGCAATTGCGCCTCAGGCAGATTTGCAGGCAGCTTACGGTGACCGTACAGTGGGAATGGTTGCCGGACATTATGACGAGTTCTTCTTTAATAAGTCTGATGAGGAAAAGACGGAGGAGGAAAAACAGGTTCAGGGCACAGTGACCTATAAGGATTTTGCTGCGACAAATTCAGGAAAACAGTTTTTGGGTGTTTCCGGTGAAGAAGTTGCGGAGGCAGGAAAATTCTATACGGTTGAGTCCGGTGATGTGAAGTTTGAGGATGCGGTTGTAAGACCGTCACAGACAGCACAGCATGTCATTTATACACCTTCAGAGACACATCCTTGGAATCATTTTTCAACAGAGACAACAGGAAATTTAATTGATTTCTACACGACAGCATTTTCAGGCGTGACATCTGCAAATCAGACGAATGTCAATCTTCCGGCTTCCGACCAGATTTGGAGATTTAAAGAAATCTTTAACTTTGTTGCATTGATTGGCTTCTTCTTGATGTTTATACCACTTGCAACATTACTTCTTGAGCTGCCTGTATTTAAAATGGCAGTCACGGAGGAAATTCCAGCAGTGGCAGCGCCGAAAACAACGGTTCAAAAGGCGGCTTATTGGATTTGTATTGCAGCCAGTGCAATCTATCCTGCAGCATTTTTTACAACATTGATGGATAAGCAGGAAGCAGGACTTAATGTTTTATTTATTGTTTCGATTGTTGCAGCAGTGGGCGGCGTTCTCATTGCCGGTGTAAGCTTTAAGAGCGGCAAAAAGAGTCAGGGCATCGCAGGTGCGGCGGCAGCAGGCACAGCGGTTGTTGCAGCATTATTCTTCAAGTTTGCCCCATCAATTTTGGCTCTTGGACCGACTTTTAATGAGCCGACGACAAACCAAATTGCTTACTGGGCAATCAGCTGTGGTCTTATTGCACTTGTGATTATTTTAATGTTCTTTGCATTATCTAAAAAGGCGGCGGGCGCCAATGCGAAAGATTATGGTGTGCGTCTGAACATTAAGGCGATTTTAATGAGCCTTGTGACAGCAGTTGTACTTGTTGTGATTGGCTATGCGGTACTTTTTATCATTCAGGCAATCTTCGGTACAGATTTCAGAATATGGACATTGGCAGTTCGTACATTTAAACCGGAATTTATTATTGCAGCGTTGATTTATATTCCATTCTTCTTTGTATATTACTTAATTAATACAGTGGCAATCAATGCAAATGTCAGAGGAAGAAAATGCGGATGGCTCATCGCAGTTGTATTAAATACAGGCGGTCTTATTGTATGGCTGGCACTCCAGTACGGACTTGATTTTGTTCGCGGTATAGCGCTTTATCCGGGACAGGCATTAAACGGTATTTTATTGTTTGCAACAGTGCCTTGCCTTGGTATTGCGGCAGTATTTGCAAAGAAGCTGTTTGAAAAGACAAACAACGTATGGCTTGCGGCTTTTGTAAACACAATGTTATTTACAATGATTACCGTCGCAAATACTGCATTATTCTGGAATATGGTCTAAAAATACTTGTCTGAGCGGTGGATTGTTGATATACTAAAGTCGATAGCAAAAAGACGAGGTGAATCAAAATGAAACTGGAATGGATGGGTGAATACAGGGACGTTGTTGAACAGCTGATAAAATATTGTAATCATTATGCTGTATCCTACAAAAAAGAAAGAAAATACGGCACGGATATTCCGATTTCTTTTGCACAGATACAGGTGGTTGAGTATTTGCTTGAGAATGAAGAACTCCATCAAAATATGAGTGAGATTTCCGCAAGACTCGGCATATCCAACAGCCAGTTTACGAAGCTGACGGATAAGCTTGTGGCAAAGGGACTTTTAGAGCGGTTCAGGCTTTCGGATAATAAAAAAGATGTGATTGTTCAGGTGACAGAATACGGCCGTGAAATCTACGGTCAGTATGCGGATGCGATTTATAAATATCATTTCAGCAAAATGTTTGCCGAAGGTGAGAAGCTTCCGAAGGCATATTTGCCGATAGTGGCGAAGATGCTGTCACCGGGGTGTGATGATAAAAAAGAAGAAAAAAAAGAAACGCCGGTGCTTGTTCCGCTGGAGAGAAAAGAGTAGAGGAATAAAGGTGTCTGTACATTGTGCATAGTATTGCATAAAAGTACAGACACCTTTTATCTGTTAATGATGCTTTATAAATTCATTGTTAATTAATCCCTGCATAAGTACAACAGGCTTGGCTTCTTCTTTGAGCTGATTGATATCAGGAATAGAGCCGATAACATTGTCGGCAAGCCAATCCATCGTAATGATTTCGTCGGGCGAAAAGCTTGTGCTTTCCGGCTTGACGAGAGTGCCGTCGTTTGAATAAATTTTACCGTAAAAAGGATTGAAATTTTCAGAACATATAGCCTGTTTAAGTAAAGAGACCATATTGATGATACTATCGGGCAGCTTTTCAGAGCATATCATATCAACAACACCGACAGACATACCCCACCAGTAATTGAGTGCTTGATTTGTTTTGGAGGCTTCCTCATTTTTGAAAGAGCCGCTTATAATGCTTTGAATAAGTTTCTCGTAAAATATGCCCCAATGCCAAATCGGCATTGCGATGTTTACAGGTTTAACTTCTGATTCACGGTAAAGGCCGAAGCGCCTGGAAGGCTGTCCCGGAATAACCATTTCTTTTCCGGAAATATAGTAGACGCCGTTTTGGACGAAAGCTTGTTCGGGATTGCTTCCTTTTATCGTTGACCACTCCAAATACACTTTGGCATATGGATTAATAAGTTTTGCACCGAGGGCAAAGGCGTTGATATTTGCAGCCATACCGTATATTGGGTAATCTGCGATGTATCCGATTTTGCCGTTGCGGCTCATTGTTGCGGCAATG
>CABUBX010000075.1 GCA_902489925.1 uncultured Lachnospiraceae bacterium
ACAGGCTACACATGCTATGGCTGTGTTGGCGGAAGCTGTAAAGCAAAGAGCGATTTAGGCAATGCTCTCGGCAGCTATGAAGATTTATTAAACGATTTGGATTGGTAATTTTGACCGTTCATGTGATTAGAACAATATAAAAGGCTGTTGCAAAAGCAACAGCCTTTTTGTGACAAGGAGTAAAAATGTTTCCATATATACGATTTACAGATACATTGACATTGCCGCTGTACGGGCCGGTTTTTATTATTGGTTTTTTCATAGCTTTATTTATTGCTAGAAAGCTTGGACCGGATTACGGTGTGACGAAAGAAGATATTACTTATGGCACAATTTACGGAGGCATTGGTCTGCTCATCGGTGCCAAGCTTTTATATTTTTTGACAAAATTACCGAATATTGTAATGCACTTTGATGTTTATGTGAAGCTATTAAAGGCATCGCCTTTAAATGCGGTGTCCTATGCGTTTGGAGGCCTTGTTTTTTACGGAGGTCTTATTGGCGCATTTTTAGGTGTTTACTGTTACTGTCGGCGCTTTAAAGTGTCGTATATCGGTTTTTTTGATGTTTATGCGCCGCTTATTCCGTTTGTTCACGGCTTTGGAAGAATCGGCTGTTTTTTGGCGGGCTGCTGTTACGGAAAAGAATATCATGGTCCGTTTTCTGTTCAGTTTCCGTATAATGAGCTTGTGCCCGAGCTTTGTGAAGTGCCGCGCATACCGGTTCAGCTGATTGAGGCCGGATTAAATTTTATAGTGTTTGCAGTGCTGTTTTTACTGCTTAGGAAACACAAGTTTTTGGGCGGCAGGCTTATGGGGATTTATATTATATATTATGCGGTGGCAAGATACTTTCTCGAGATGCTCAGGGGGGACGTTTTAAGAGGCAGTGTGGGTGTTTTTTCAACGTCTCAGCTCATCAGCCTTGTTCTGCTTCCAATCGGTATTATTCTTGTCAGCGGAAAATGGCGCAAAATAGTCAAATAGCCGATAAATTTACGGGCATATGGAGGAGATAAAAACATGATTAAAATTTTATTTGTCTGTATGGGCAATATTTGCCGTTCACCGATGGCTGAGTTTGTGTTTAAAGCGCTTGTGAAAGAGGAAGGGCTTTCGGATTCGTTTTATATTGCATCTGCGGTAACGAGCTCAGAGGAGGTCGGCAATCCGGTGCATCGGGGAACGCGTGAAAAGCTAAAATCAGTGGGGATTTCCACTGCGGGAAAATATGCGGTACAGATGCGCGCGGATGATTATGAAAAATATGATTATATTATCGGTATGGAAAAGAGAAATCTTACGTATATGCAGCGAATTACGGGCGGTGATTCACAGGGGAAGATGTACCGGCTGCTGGATTTTTCGGACAGACCAAGAGACATTGCAGACCCGTGGTACACAGGAGAATTTGATGTGACATATGAGGATGTCCTTGAAGGCTGTCGGGCGCTGCTTGATTATATAAAAAGAGGAGGAGAATTAAAATGAGGTACAAAATTGTGGGGGAACCTATGCCTGTTGTTATCTGTGAGCTTGAAAACGGAGAGTCTATGCTGACAGAGCGAGGCTCTATGAGCTGGATGAGCCCGAATATGGCAATGAGCACCGGGGCAGGCGGTATAGGCAAGGCATTAGGACGTATGTTTTCGGGAGAAGCCATATTTCAAAATACGTATACGGCTGAAAACGGCAGGGGGATGATTGCCTTTGCCTCCAGTGTTCCGGGTTCAATACGGGCGGTGACAATCACGCCGGATAAGCCGATTGTTGTTCAAAAGGGTTCGTTTCTTGCATCGGAGAGAGGGGTAGAGCTTTCATTATTCTTTCAGAAAAAGGGAATGTCCGGTTTCTTTGGCGGCGAGGGTTTTATTATGCAAAAGCTTTCAGGCAATGGCGTTGTCTTTTTAGAGATTGACGGTTCTGCCGTAGAGTATGAGCTGGCGGCCGGTCAGAGTATTGTTGTGGACAGCGGCAATATTGCGATGATTGATGCGACATGCACATTGAGTGTCCAGACTGTTAAGGGTGTTAAAAACAAACTGCTGGGCGGAGAAGGCTTCTTTAACAGTGTCATTACAGGCCCGGGCAGGATTGTTTTGCAGACGATGCCGATAAGCGGGCTGGCCTCAGCGCTTGCAATGGGACTCTCATCTGATAAACGGTAACGTCTGTATAGGCGGAAACATTAAAAGGCTTCTATCGACAGATGAAGCCTTTTATCTTTTTTCCTTTTATTTTTTCTTAAATACGTCCACGTCCATTGACTTGTCCTGATAAGCGACAATGGATGTGCAAAGTGCGTCACCTGTAATATTGACAGCGGTTCGTGCCATATCAAGCAGGCGGTCAATGCCCATAATGAGTGCAATGGCTTCGGTCGGAAGACCGACAGAGGCAAAGACCATTGTCAGTGTAATGAGACCGACAGAAGGCACACCTGCTGTACCGATTGAGGCCAGTGTTGCGGTGAGAATAACGGTTGCATAATCGGCCGGTGTCAATGGAATACCAAAGGCCTGTGAGGCAAAGACAACAGCGACACCTTGCATGATGGCAGTACCATCCATATTAATTGTGGCGCCCAGAGGAATTGTGAAGGAGGATATTTTTTTGGAAACACCCATCTTTTCCTTTAATGTCTCGATGGCAAGCGGTATGGTTGCGTTCGAGGTTGCCGTAGAAAAGGCAAAGCCCATAACCGGAAGATATTTTTTTATAAAGTGATATGGATTTAAGCGTGTAAATATAAAAAACAGGAGTGCGTAAATGACAAAGCAGTGGAATGCAAGACTTAAAAGCACACTGACCATATATTTTAACAGCGGTACAAAGGCTGAAAAGCCAATGCCTGAAAATGTTCTCGTAATCAGGCAGAAAACGCCGATTGGCGCTAACTTCATGACTATATTTGTCATTTCCATCATAATATCATTAAACTGGGCAAAAAAGTTTGAAACGATTTCGACTTTTTCTCCAAGCTTTGCAAGGATGATACCGATGACAATGGCGAATAAAATAATCTGCAGCATATTGCCTTCGGCAAGTCCCTGAATCGGATTCGTAGGAATAATATTTAAAATCGTATCAACGGCAGAGGTTTTTTGGATTGTTCCCGAAACGGTGCCGGAGGTTTCTAAGGCGGAAGACGGGATGCCGATGCCCGGACGGATAATCAGGGCGATACCGAGTGCCGCGATAATGGCAAGTGCTGTTGTTAAAAGATAAAAAAGGACTGTTTTGACACCAACCTTACCGAGTGTTTTTGTATCGCCGATGGATGCGCTTCCACAGACAATTGAGCAGAAAACGAGTGGGACAACGAGCATTTGCATGAGACGTAAAAATCCGTTGCCGATAACGTAAAAAACACCGTCAACAAAAACAGTGTCTCGGACATAGCCTGCGGGTACAAAATAATGGATGATTCCGCCAAGAAGCATACCGCTGATAAGCGCAATAAAAATCATTGTCGTGAGCCCGGCTTTTTTTCTTGTTTTAGCTTTTTTATTCAAACGATGACCTCCTTTTAATCAAGTTTAATTCTGTTTTCCATATATTCCGTCAAAGCGGTTTTCCAGTGGGGCATATGATAAATACCGGTCATTTCCATCATGAGGTTTCTAAGCAGGGTACAGCGAACCTCAAAGGCATGGCCGAGATTTTCCAAGAGCCCGGCATTGACGGTTACCTTTTCACTAAGTCCTGCCAGCTCAATAATTGTTTTGGCAAATTCATAGCGTGTGCATGAACCCTCGCAGGAAGCGTGGTAGGTGCCGTATTCTGTTGATTCTATTGCCGATACAATAAATTCGGCGAGTGCTTTGGCGCTTGTCGGTGAGCTGATTTGGTCATTCGGTGCCTCAATTACTTCCGTGGTTTTTGCTTCACGCAAAATTTTTTCGACATAGCTGTTTGGATTTTCACCGTAAACCCATGAGCTGCGGACAATGAGATGCTTTGGATTTAATTCCCGAACCATATCTTCACCGGCAAGCTTGGATTTGCCGTAAACACTGATTGGTGTCGGCATATCAAATTCAGTCAGCGCTTTTGCCTTGTCGCCGGCAAACACATCATCTGTGGAAATATAGATGATTTTAGCGCCGATTTTTCTTGAAGCAGCGGCAAGATTTCTTGCACCTAAGGCATTGACTTTGTAGGCGCTGACAATATCCTGCTCGCAGGCATCCAAATCGGTAAAACCTGCGCAGTTGATAACAACTTCGGGACGGTGCATATCCATAAAATGTTTGACAGTTTCAAGGTTTGTAATATCAAGGTCGATATCTGTTTCTAAAAGGTCGTATTCTTCGGATGGCAGGTGCCTGCTGATTTCCTGACCGAGATTTCCGGCACTGCCTGCAATCCATATACATTTTCTTGAAAATAGCATAATCTCCTCCTAAATTAAATTATATAAATATGTTTTGTTTTAACGCATAGTGCAGAAGCTATTATAACATAATTAGTTCGGATTGACACTGTTTTTTCAGCGTGCTATCCTATAAAGGTAAATATGCGGTTGATTAAAGTATGTGTAAATTCAGATAAAATAGGGGAGAAGCATGAAAAGTTTATTAAAGTATTTGAAACATTATAAGAAAGAAAGTATTTTGGGGCCGCTTTTTAAAATGCTTGAAGCGTCTTTTGAGCTTTTAATACCGATTGTCATGGCAAATATCATTGACATCGGTATTAAGAACCGGGATATGGGCTATGTCTTAAAAATGGGCGGTGTCATGGCTGCGTTGGGGCTTATCGGACTGATTTGCTCATTAACAGCCCAGTTTTTTGCTGCGAAAGCTGCGGTCGGCTTCGGTACAGCGCTGCGTCACGATATGTTTGTGCATATTCAAAAGTTTTCGTATACGGAAATTGACAGGATGGGCACATCAACATTGATGAACCGAATGACCAATGATATTAATCAGGTTCAAAATGGTGTGAACCTTGTTTTGCGATTGTTTTTGCGGTCGCCGTTTATTGTTTTTGGCGCTATGATTATGGCATTCACGATTAATGTGAAATGTGCATGGATTTTCGTTGTGACAATACCGCTTTTATCAGCCGTTGTTTTTGGTGTTATGATGACAAGTATTCCGTTATACCGCAAAGTGCAGAGCAGACTTGATAAGGTACTGCAAATTACCCGTGAGAATTTGAGTGGTGTCCGTGTGATTCGGGCTTTTAATAAGCAGCCTTCGGAGAAGGAGGCTTTTACCCGGGCGAATGATGTCCTTGTGCGGCAGCAGCTTTTTGTCGGTAAGATTTCAGCGGCGATGAATCCGGTGACTTATGTGATGATTAACGGTGCAATTATCGTCCTTATATGGACAGGCGCGCTGGAGGTGTCCGGTGGAATTATTACGCAGGGAGAGGTTGTTGCCCTTGTCAACTATATGTCTCAGATTCTTGTTGAGCTTGTAAAGCTTGCAAATCTTATTATTAATATTACGAAGTCGCTGGCCTGCGCAAAGCGTATTGAAAGTATTTTAGAAACAGAAACATCGCTTGCGGAGGGTGCTTCGGTAAAAAGTGACGATAATGCACCTGCGGTTGTATTTAGCCATGTCAGCTTTAAATATGATGGTGCCGGAGAGGCTTCACTGACAGATATTGACTTTACAGCCGAACGTGGTGAAACGATAGGCATTATTGGCGGTACAGGCAGCGGAAAAACCTCCCTTGTGAATCTTATTCCGAGATTTTATGATGTCACCTCAGGTACTGTCAAGGTTGACGGCGTGGATGTGCGAGATTACAAGTTTGAAGCTTTGAGAGATAAAATCGGTGTTGTGCCTCAAAAGGCGGTACTTTTTAAAGGGACGATTGCCGATAATCTCCGGTGGGGTAAAAATGACGCCGGCCGGGAGGAGATGATGACGGCAATTGAAGCTGCACAGGCTTTAGAAGTTGTTGAGGGGAAGGATGGCGGCCTTGATGCCTTTGTGGCTCAGGGCGGACGGAATTTTTCAGGAGGTCAGAGGCAGCGCCTCACAATTGCAAGGGCGCTTGTAAGAAAACCTGAGATTCTTATTTTAGATGACAGTGCATCTGCCCTTGATTATGCAACGGATGCAAAGCTGCGCAAGGCAATCGGCAGCCTCGATAAGGATATGACGGTTTTTATTGTTTCACAGAGAGCGGCAAGCGTATGGCATGCGGATAAGATTATTGTGCTGGAGGATGGTCATATGGTTGGACTCGGAACACATGATGAACTTTTGTCGGGCTGTGAAACCTATCAGGAAATTTATTATTCACAGTTTCCGAAGGAGGGCCGGGGAAATGCGTAAGAAAAACAGTAAAGCGACAATTTTAAAAATCTTAAAATATTTAAAGCCTTACAGTGTGCTGGCGGTGCTGTCGCTTCTTTTTGCGGCGGCATCGGTTGTGCTGACGCTATATTTGCCGATTCTAATCGGTAATGCCATAGATTATATTATTGATAGTGCCCATGTGGATTTTGAAAGTATCTTGAAAATATTAATGAGGATGGCAGTTGTCATTGGGCTTACGGCGCTGTTTCAATGGCTCATGAATATTATCAATAACCGTATTACTTACTCTGTTGTCAAAGATATACGGACAAAGGCTTTTGCCAATTTACAGCGTCTGCCGCTGTCTTATCTGGACGGCAAATCCTCCGGGGATATTATGAGCCGTATCGTGACGGACGTTGACCAGTTTTCGGATGGCCTTTTGATGGGGTTTACCCAGTTTTTTACAGGGGTTATGACGATTTTGGGAACGCTTGTATTTATGCTCAGAATTAATGTGACCATTTCCCTCGTTGTTATTTTGATTACACCGGTATCACTTTTTGTGGCTGCTTTTATTTCAAAGCGGACTTATACAATGTTTAAACGGCAGTCTGAAACACGGGGAGAGATGACGGCGCATATTGATGAGATGATTGGACAGCTCAAGGTTGTCAAAGCCTTTGGACATGAAGATGAGGCTACAGAGCAATTTGACAGAATTAATGAAAAGCTTCAGGGCTTTAGTTTAAGGGCAATCTTTTTTTCATCAATTACAAATCCGGCAACCCGTTTTGTCAATAGCCTTGTTTATACGGGAGTTGGGATTACCGGCGCGATTTCTGCAATTAACGGCGGTATCAGTATCGGACAGCTCACAAGCTTTTTAAATTATGCCAATCAGTACACAAAGCCGTTTAATGAAATATCGGGTGTTATAACAGAACTTCAAAATGCACTTTCCTGTGCGGCGCGGGTCTTTGAGCTGATTGAGGAAAAACCGGAGACACCTGAGCCGGAGGGCGCGGTGATTCTTGAAAATGCCAACGGGCATGTTGCTATAGAGCAGGTCAGCTTTTCCTATGATTCAAATAAGAAATTGATTGAGAATTTGAATCTTGATATTAAGCCGGGACAGCGCATTGCAATCGTCGGACCTACAGGCTGCGGCAAGAGTACACTGATTAATCTGATTATGCGGTTTTACGATGTCAGAGCGGGTAAAATCAGTGTAGATGATGTGGATATACGGCAGATGACAAGAGAAAGTCTCAGACAAAATTACGGAATGGTGCTTCAGGAGACATGGCTTCGCGCAGGAACCATCCGGGATAATATTATGTTCGGAAAGCCGGATGCCACAGAAGAAGATGTGATTCGTGCCGCAAAAGAGGCTTATGCCCACAGCTTTATCAAGCGTCTGCCAAATGGCTATGATACAGTCATCGGTGAAGACGGCGGCAATTTGTCTCAGGGACAAAAACAGCTCTTATGTATTGCAAGAGTTATGCTTACATTGCCGCCGATGCTTATTTTGGATGAGGCAACATCATCCATTGATACACGAACAGAAATTAAGATTCAAAAAGCCTTTGCAAAGATGATGGAGGGACGGACAAGCTTTATTGTCGCCCATCGTCTGTCTACAATTAAGGAGGCGGATAAAATCCTCGTTATGAAAGACGGTGCGGTTATTGAGCAGGGCACACATGATGAGCTGTTATCGGCAAAAGGCTTTTATGCCAACTTATATAACAGTCAGTTTACGGCATAAATTTCACACGGATTTCCATAACTTCACTTTTTGTTCCGATTCTCATGTTCGGCCCCCAGACGCCGACACCCGAGGTGACGACAGAGGTGAAGTTTTCTTTTGTCCAAATGCCGCATGCATTATCCCACATCAGATTTGTAATAATATTGGCAGGGAAAAGCTGTCCGTCATGGGTGTGGCCGGAAAAGTCTGCGTCTGCGCCGGCAGCGATTAAAGCGTCAAATTCTTTCGGCTGATGGTCAATTACAAGGATTGGTTTTGTATGGTCAAGCCCCGAAAGCAGTGTATCGGCTGAAGCGCGCTCATTTTCAGTCTTTCGTGCCCGGCTTGCATCATCACGTCCCACAATATAAAAGGAATCGTTGACGAGTACGGCCTCATCGGTAAGCAGATGTATACCGGAGTCTTTAAGCAGTTTTTCCATCCGTGTGTCAGGCAGTTTTTTCGCATCGCTGTCAAAGGTGAAGCCTGCAAAAATTTCCTCATCTAAATCATGGTTGCCCCAGCAGGCATAAACGCCGTATTTGGATTGGAGGGAGGCAAAGATAGACTGAATTTCTTCGGGGTTTTCAATGGCATCGAATGAATTGTCATAAATATCACCGGCGATAAGCACAAGGTCAGGCTGCATCGCATTAATCTTTTCAGCCATCTGTTTCATTTGGCGAGAGCCGACGCTGTAGCCTAAATGTAAGTCGGCGACGAGGGCGATTTTCATTTCGTCTATGTCTTTGCAGTGCTTACGGATGGTTATGTCGGCGTCGGTTGTTCGTATGAAGCCGGCGTTAATCACGCCGTAAACGGTAATGATACAGGCGAGAAGAAAGGCCAAGCCCCTTGAAATCATGACAAACCGCCGGCTGCGCAAAGTTTTTTTACATACTTTTCGGCTGATGCCGAGCAAAAAGATGACTAAATCCATGATAAAAAGAATAAGTATGGCATAAAGCATAAAACCGAGCCATATATTATTCAGTTTTTTCAAAAAGAAATGCAGCGGATTGGCTTTAACTAAAAAAGAAGTCAGCGGCGATGTGGCGGTAATTGTGAAAAAAAAGAGGAAAATACCTTTAAATATTTTAGAATTTAATTTTGCGGATATGGCGCCTGTAAGCTTAAAAACGTGAAAGATGAGATAGGCGCTTATAAGCAGGTAGGGAAGAATTAAAAATATTGCAATCATGCGAAGACTCCTTTCATGTATGTATGGAAATTTGTATGATTTTCATTATAATGGGCAAAATACAATTTTAAGGGACAATTTTATAAAAAAAATATAAACTGTCCTGCGAATACGATATGCTCTGCATCCGCAGGACTTTTTCCCTCACAATCCCCTATTCTTCTATCCGGATCACATCTTTCAGCACATAATGAAACGAAGGTGCAGACGCAAACTCATTCTCCGTATATCCCTGATTCAGATCATAGGTATCGTCCGGATCATCCGGATCTGCCCCGACATAATCTCCCCGGAACACATCCAGTTTCCCCTGCTCAAACTGCCGGATCACTTCCTGCATTTTTTCCGCTGTGCCATCAGCAGCCGTGATTTCATTTAACTCTAACATCTGCACCCAGTCTTCTTCAAAACCGGCACCAATATCATTTCCATTGACCGTTCCTTTGATACTTTTCTCAATCACACGGTCGTTTAAAACTGCATCCACGGCTCCCATCATATAGGGTTTCCAGTTGATCTTGCATCCGGTGAGATAAGTGGTCGGCGCCACATCTTCCATACTCTGATTATAACTTACCAGATAAACCGGGGTCCCCGCAGCAGTTTCCTCACACGCGGTAGCCGGGCCTGCAGTATCCGAATGCTGTGATATGATCACACAGCCCTCATCGATCAGGTCTTTGGCATACTTTTTTTCCGTCCGATAATCATTCCATTTATTGGTATAACGCACTGTCATCACCGCATCCGGTACGACTGATCTCACTCCGAGCAAAAATGCCGTATATCCGGAGATCACCTCCGCATAAGGATAGGCTGCAACATATCCGATCTTTGCCTGCTGCTCTGTGATCACGCCTTCTTTGATCAGTTCTTTCATTTTCATCCC
>CABUBX010000076.1 GCA_902489925.1 uncultured Lachnospiraceae bacterium
GAATAAAAAGTATAAATATACATAAAAAGAGAAAAAATATGTATTTTCCGTATTGACAAAAGACGCAGATAGTGATAAATTAGTCCATGAACCTAAGAAGTGATTGAATTTTTATGCGCGCAGCGCTTATATAGTTAATTTGAGGAGGAAAATACGATGAAAAAAGCAACAGCATTATTTTTAACATTAACAATGGCAGCAGGAATTATGGCAGGCTGCGGAAGCAATGGCTCAGAGACAACAAAGCAGAGTGAAGCTCAGACAGAAAGTGCTATGCAGCAGACAGCCGGAGAGAGCGGCGAGACAGAGGCAGACAACAAGTTAATCATGGTGACAGAGGCAGGTTTCGCACCTTATGAATATACAGAAGACGGCGAGACAGTCATTGGTGTTGATGTTGATATCGCTAATGAGATTGCAAAAGAGCTTGGCATGGAACTTGAGATTCAGAACACGACATTCGATGGTGCATTAATGGCTGTTCAGCAGGGCAAGGCTGACTTTGCGGCAGCAGGTGTTTCTGTGACAGAAGACAGAGAAAAGACAATGGATTTTACAGTAGAGTATGCGACATCAAAGCAGGTTGTCGTTGTCAATAAAAATGCAGGAAGAATTGCTTCTAAAGATGACATTAATGCAGAGACAATTATCGGTGTACAGTCCGGTACAGTGGCAGATATCGCTTACTGTGCTGACAATGGCTATGAGCCAAAGCGTTATAACAAGTTTATGGAAGCAGCCCTTGATTTAAAGAGTGACAAAATTGACTGTATCATTATGGATGCGCTTCCGGCAGAGCAGATGGTTGCAGCCAATGACGACCTTGCAATCCTTGACGGTGAGGTTATGACAGATAAGTATGCCATTGCCGTACAGGAAGGCAATAAGGAGTTGCTTGACAAGATTAACCCAATTCTTGAGAAATTAATGGCAGAGGGCAAGATTGAAGAATTTACATTAAACCATACAACAAAATAATTGTATGGATTAAGGAGAGGATAAAGAGTAATGATAGAATGGTTGGCAGAACAGGCCGATAAATTTAATCGGGTATTCCTTGAGAATGACCTGTATATATCATATTTTAAAGGCTTTGGGCGAACATTGGAAATCTCCTTTTTTGCGGTACTTGTTGGCGTGCTTATCGGCACGCTTATCGCAATTATAAAGGTATCCGCCCGTGACAAAAAAGGATTAAAGCCCCTTGAATGGCTTTGCAATATTTATATTACAGTTATCAGAGGCACGCCGGTTTATGTGCAGATTCTTATTATATGGTTTATGATATTTACATCCCGTGATTCATCACCTTTGGTGGCGGCTGTTGTGTGCTTTGGTATTAATTCCAGTGCGTATGTGGCAGAGATTGTCCGCGCCGGTATTTTGGCGGTGGATAAAGGCCAGACAGAGGCGGGACGTTCACTCGGACTTAACAGCGCCATGACAATGCGCTATATCATTTTGCCGCAGGCTGTTAAAAATATTCTGCCGGCGCTCGGTAATGAGTTTATCGTATTGATTAAAGAGACTGCGATTGTCGGTACAATTACAATGACCGATGTGACAAAGGTTGCCCAGAATATCGGTGCAAATACGTATGAATATGTAATGCCGCTTTTAATTACTGCAGTGATGTATTTAATCGTTGTTGTAGGCCTTACAAAGCTTCTGAATATGTTTGAAAGGAGGCTGGCAGCAAGTGATAAGCGTTAAAAATTTGAATAAAGATTTTGAACATCTTAAAGTTTTAAAGGACATTAATGAAGAAATACAAAAGGGCGAAAAGGTCGTGATTATCGGGCCGTCCGGTTCCGGTAAAAGTACATTTTTGCGCTGCTTAAATCTTATGGAGACACCGACTTCGGGAGAGATTTTCTTTGAAGGCAAGAATATTACTTCGGCAAAGCCAAAGGAAGTGGACAAGATTCGCCAGAAAATGGGTATGGTGTTCCAGCACTTTAATCTTTTCCCGCATCTGACGATTTTAGATAATATTACACTGGCACCGGTAAAGCTGAAATTGATGTCAAAGGCGGAGGCGGAGAAAAAAGCGATAGAGCTTTTAGAGCGCGTCGGCCTTGCCGATAAAGCAAAGTCTTATCCGGCACAGTTATCCGGCGGACAAAAACAGCGTATTGCCATTGTGCGAAGTCTTGCAATGAATCCGGATGTCCTGCTTTTCGATGAACCGACATCGGCGCTTGACCCGGAGATGGTTGGTGAAGTTCTTGATTTGATGCGCCAGCTGGCGGATGAGGGCATGACAATGGTCGTTGTGACACATGAGATGGGCTTTGCCCGTGAAGTTGCCTCAAGAGTTCTTTTTATGGATGAGGGACGGATTGTTGAGCAGAATACGCCTCAGGAATTTTTCGCAAATCCTAAGAATCCGCGACTTAAAGAATTTTTATCAAAAGTATTATAATAAAAAAGAATCCGATAAATTTCAGGAATGAAGTCTGTCGGATTCTTTTTTTTTCGTAAGGCTGGTTTTTTGATGAAAATAAGAAATATTTTCTAAAAACAGATAAAATATTGACTTTTCAGATTATGGATGATAAAATATTATTATGATAATAAATTATTTTTGAGAGGAGAATGGGTATGAAAACAATATTAAGTACAGACAAAGCACCTACAGCTATTGGACCGTATGCACAGGGTGTTGATACGGGAAATTTGGTCTTTTTGTCGGGTCAGCTGCCTATTGTACCTGAAGCAGGTGCAATTGTGGCAGAGGATATAGAAGGTCAGACAAGACAGTCACTGACTAATGTGAAAGCTATTTTAGAGGCCTCCGGGTGTACGATGGATGATGTTGTAAAAACAACGGTATTCTTAAAGGATATTGCAGATTTTGCAAAAATGAACGCTGTTTATGCAGAGTTTTTCAGTGAAGGAAATTATCCGGCACGTTCGGCTGTGCAGGCAGCTGCACTTCCAAAGGATGCGCTTGTGGAAATTGAAGTTATCGCCTTAAAAAGATAAATTGAATATTTGACCACTCTCTTGAAAAAACAGGAATCAGTCGAATGATTCCTGTTTTTTTAGAGTTTATATTTATTGTGAGCGGTCAGGCTGCACCTATAAAATTTATAAATGAAAAAAAGTCCTTATCTATGACGGCGCTTGCACCTTTTAAGTGATTTCCATGACGGGTTACCGGGATACCGCCGCCGCCGCAGGCAATGACGAGGTCGCCCGAATTGACCATCGTTCGTATAGTGCCGATTTCGATAATCTCAACCGGCTTTGGGGAAGCGACGACACGTCGGTAGCCGCGTCCGGCATCTTCACGCATAATATATCCGAATTGCTTGTCCATCTTCTCGGCCTGTGCTTTATCCACAAATTTTCCAATCGGCTTTGAAGGTGATTGGAAAGCCTGGTCGTCGGCATCGACGCGCACCTGCGTAATCATTGTAGCGACAGGGACATCAAGAATATTTCTGTTCAGAAGTTCTTCACGCAGGGCATTTTGCAAATCATATCCGATGTATGCCTGACTCATGGCGACACAGACAGAAAGCGGTGTGTTTGGCTGCTGTTCATCTTCATGGGTTAAGGCAATCAGGGCATTATTGACCATGCCGACCTGGGGGCCGTTGCCGTGTGAGACAACGACCTCATAACCTTCTTCAATTAAATCAACGATTGCTTTGGCTGTAATTTTAACAGCGGCCATTTGCTCTGGGAGGGTATTCCCCAATGCGTTACCGCCGAGTGCGATAACGACTCTTTTCTTTTTATCAGCCATTTTGATGCACCCCTTGTGCTTTATTTGAATATTCTTGGCAATCCTTTTTCCTCGAGTTTTTTCAGAACATCAGCAGGGTCGGCAAATTTTGCGAGGAAAATCATTGCTGCGATGATGTATGGCTTATAGCTTGCTTCTTTATATAACGGATTTCTGTAACGGTCAAATACAGAGGCATCAACCTCGCCTTCCTCACAGCTTACACCGGAAATGTCTGCCGGCAGGCAGTGAAGGTAAAGCGCCTTGCCGTCTTTTGTTGTAGCCATAAGTTCTTCTGTACAAGACCAGTCTTTGTGCTCGGCATTTTGAGCAGCCACTTCTTCAACCTCAGGGAAAACCTCATAGCCTTCAGGATGGGCAAGGACAACGTCCATACCGAAACGTGTCATAAGACCGATGACACCCTGAGGCACGGATAAAGGCTTTCCGTAAGAAGGCGAGTAAGCCCATGTCATGGCAAGCTTTTTGCCTTTAAGATTTTCGACACCGCCAAATTCATGGATAATGTGAAGCATATCCGCCATAGCCTGTGTCGGGTGGTCGATATCACACTGAACGTTTACAAGTGTCGGCTTCTGCTCAAGAATACCGTCTTTGTTGCCCTGTGCTACAGCGTCGGCAACCTCATGCATATATTTGTTTCCTTTGCCCATGTACATATCATCGCGGATACCGATAACGTCAGCCATGAAAGAAATCATGTTGGCTGTTTCGCGGACAGTTTCACCGTGGGCAATCTGAGATTTACCCTCGTCAAGGTCCTGAACCTCAAGACCTAATAAGTTGCAGGCTGCGGCGAAGGAAAAACGTGTCCGTGTGGAGTTGTCACGGAAAAGCGAGATGCCGAGACCGCTTTCAAAAACCTTTGTTGAAATATTGTTTTCTCTCATATAACGGAGGGCATCAGCCAATGTAAATACCGCTTCAATTTCATCATCTGTCTTTTCCCATGTCAGAAAAAAATCACCGTTATACATATCCTTAAAGTTTAATGTATTTAATTTATCAATATAATCCTGTAATGTTTTCATGATTAAAATCCCCCTGAATTTATTATGTTATTTGCAGTATGAAGCGGGCAGAGCCGCATAGACAGCCGCACATGTGACAAGGTCCTGCTTCCATGTTTTTTCGTTCGGTGCATGTGCCTGGGCTTCGGCACCCGGTCCAAAACCGATGCAAGGAATACCGTTCCTTCCCATGATGGAAACGCCGTTTGTGGAGAAGGTCCAGTTATCGGTAAGCGGACGAGCCTGTCTCATGGCAAGTGCTTCCTCGGCGCCGATACGTTTGTCACCGTAAAGGTTTGTGTAAGCTTCTTCTAAAGCTTTTGTTACCTTGTGGTCTTTTGGAATTGCCCATGTCGGGAAGTAGCACTCGATTTCATAGACGCAGCCTGTGTTTCACCGAAGGTCATACGGCGGTCGAGTGAAACGGCACAGGAGTCTGCAACAGCACAGCGGCTTGGGGAGGTATAGAAAATTTGAGATACTGTCACAGTGCCGCGGCCAAGAAAGCGCGCTTCTTCCCAGTCAGGGTTGTATTTAGGATTGAGCATTTTGACAAGTCCTTTAATTTCTGTCTCGTCGGCGTCATCATTTTCGTTTAGTGCGCGGACATCCTGAAGGATATAGGCCATCTTGTAAATCGCATTGTCGCCGCGCTCAGGCGCCGAGCCGTGGCAGGAAACGCCCTTGACATCAACACGTATTTCCATACGACCGCGCTGGCCTCTGTAAATACCGCCGTCTGTTGGCTCTGTGGAAACAACAAACTCAGGACGAACCTTGTCCTCATTGATAATGTATTGCCAGCAAAGACCGTCGCAGTCCTCCTCCTGAACAGTGCCGACAACCATGATTTTTAAGCCTTCGGGAATTAAATCTAAATCCTTCATAATCTTGGCGCCGTATACGGAAGCTACAAGACCGCCGCACTGGTCGGAAACACCGCGGCCGCCGATTTCAGTGTCCGTTTCGTAGCCTTCGTATGGGTCGAAAGTCCAATTTTCTATGTTGCCGATGCCGACGGTGTCGATAAAAAAGGCAAAGCATGTGATTACAAAATATTTTGAGACACCGTGGACAGAACATGCCTTTCTTGAACCTGAATGTGCGGTTGCCTATGTGGATGACGATGATGATGTCGTCATTATTTCTACAGACCAGTCGGCTTACTGTACTTACAATGAATGTAGTCTGATGCTTGGCACAGATAAGGTTAAGGTGCAAAATGCGCTTGTGGGCGGCGGCTTTGGCGGCAAGGAGGATATGACAGTGCAGCACCATGCGGCGCTATTGGCTTATACGACACGCCGACCTGTAAAGGTTCGTCTGACAAGGGCAGAGTCACTGCTTGTTCATCCGAAACGCCATCATTTTGAAATGGACTTTACGATGGGCTGTGATGAAAACGGTAAAATTATGGGTGTCTGTGCAAAGGTAGTGACAGATACGGGCGCCTTTGCCTCTCTTGGCGGGCCGGCGCTTTTCGCGGATTTGGTGTGACACAGACATGCTTTGCGACAGAGACGCTGCTGAATATGATGGCAGATAAAGTCGGCATTACACCGTGGGAAATTCGCTGGCGCAATGCCATTCGTCCAAACGGCGTACTTCCAAACGGGCAGATTGTTGATGATTCTACAGGACTTGTGGAAACACTGGAGGCAATTAAACCGGATTATGATGCGGCGATGGCGGCAGGACTTCCGGTAGATATTGCCTGTGCCATGAAAAATGCCGGTATAGGTGTCGGTGTGCCGGATTGGGGACGGGTTAAACTGATTGTGGAGGATGACAAAAAACTGCATATATATACAGGGGCATCATGTATCGGTCAGGGGCTTGGTACGGTGCTTGTGCAGATGATTGTAACTAATACGGATTTAAAGCGGGAAGATATCGTGTATGAGCGGAGTAATACATGGATTGCACCGGATTCGGGAACGACTTCCGGCTCGCGCCAGACGCTTGTTACCGGTGAAGCCTGCCTTCGTGCCTGCAAAAAGCTGATGGAGGCAAAGACAGAGGGGGTGACCTTAGATGACCTTAAAGGCCGGGAATTTTACGGGGATTATCTTGCGAAAACAGACCCTTTAGGTGCCAATGTGCCAAATCCCAAATCCCATGTTGCTTACGGCTATGCGACACAGATGTGCATCTTAGAGCCTGAAACCGGAAAGATTAAGAAAATGGTGGCGGCTCATGATGTGGGCAAGGCTGTCAATCCGCTGTCTTGCGAAGGGCAGATTGAGGGCGGCGTCGTTATGTCCATGGGCTTTGCACTAAGGGAACGCTATCCGATTGATGCAAATTGTAAGCCGATTGATAAATACGGGGCGCTGGGGCTTTTCAGAGCTCATGAAATTCCGGAGGTTAAGGCGATTGTTGTCGATAAACCGGGACTTAAAATTGCCGGAGGGGCGATTGGCCTCGGTGAGATTACATCTATTCCGACAGCGCCTGCCATTGCGGATGCTTATTACCGCTTAGACGGCGTGCGCCGCTACAGCCTACCGGTTGAGGGGACGCCTTATGAGCGCGGCAGAGAAAGTGTTTCGGGCACCGAAGAAAAAAATATTTGTGTCGATGAGGCCAAGTGCATTGGATGCAGTATTTGTGCGAGAAGCTGCACAGCTGAGGCAATTTCAATTGTGAATAAAAAAGCTGTCCTTGACAGCCGTCTTTGTCTTGGCTGCGGTATGTGTGCGGTGCGGTGTCCAAAGCAGGCGATTACGGATATAAGAGCAGTTTTTGGAAAATAGTCAATATTTTGCATAAAATAGTCAATATTCTTTGCCAAGGTGACAGTTTACAAATTTAAAAAATAAATGTATACTTTATATTATCATTGGGGATGAGCAATCATCCCCAAAAATTAAGGCTATCATCAAGGGAGGAATAATATGTATAAAATTACAAAAGCCAGAAAGCTGGCAGATAAGATTTATCTGATGGATGTTGTGGCACCGCGTGTTGCAAAATCATGTCAGCCGGGCGAATTTCTTATAGTCAAAACAGATGAATATGGTGAGCGTATTCCTCTGACAATCTGTGACTATGACAGAGCGGCCGGTACAGTGACGATTGTATTTCAGATTGTTGGTGCATCTACTGAAAAGATGGCAGCGCTTAAAGAAGGCGATGCTTTTGCCGATGTGACAGGACCTTTGGGACGTCCTTCGGAATTTGTCCATGAGGATGTAGAAGCACTTAAAAATAAAAAGTATTTATTTGTTGCCGGCGGTGTTGGTACAGCACCTGTTTATCCGCAGGTTAAATGGTTTAAAGAGCACGGCATTGATGTTGATGTCATTGTCGGCGCAAAAAATAAAGAGCTTGTCATTCTTGAAGATGAGATGAAGGCTGTAGCCGGAAATCTTTATGTGACAACCGATGACGGCTCATACGGCCGTCATGGTATGGTGACAAAGGTGATTGAAGACCTTGTAGCCGAAGGAAAGCATTATGATGTCTGCGTAGCTATCGGACCGATGATTATGATGAAGTTTGTCTGTCTTCTTACAAAGAAGCTTGAGATTCCGACAATTGTCAGCATGAACCCAATCATGGTTGACGGCACAGGCATGTGCGGTGCCTGCCGTTTGACAGTTGGCGGCGAGGTGAAGTTTGCATGTGTAGACGGCCCTGAGTTTGACGGACATCTTGTTGATTTCGACCAGGCGATGAAGCGCCAGCAGATGTATAAGACAGAAGAAGGACGTGCAATCTTAAAATTACAGGAAGGCGATACACATCACGGCGGATGCGGACATTGCGGAGGTGACGAATAATGGCAGTAAAAATTGACAGAGTCCCTGTTGCTGAACAGGATGCGAAGGTGAGAGCGACAAATTTTGATGAGGTTTGTCTTGGTTATACAGAAGAAGAAGCGATGAAAGAGGCTTCAAGATGTTTGAACTGCAAGAATCCGAAATGCCGCAGCGGCTGCCCGGTTTCTATTGATATTCCTGCATTTATTGCAGAGGTTAAGGAAGGAAACTTTGCGAAGGCTGCCGAGATTATCGGCGAAGCTTCGGCGCTTCCTGCTGTGTGCGGCCGTGTATGTCCTCAGGAGACACAGTGTGAGGGTCAGTGTATTTTAGGTATCAAGGGCGAGCCGGTTGCCATTGGAAAGCTCGAGCGTTTCGTTGCTGACTGGGCGAGAGAACACGGTGTTGAGCCTGTGATGCCGAAGGAGAAAAACGGCAAAAAGGTTGCAGTCATCGGTTCAGGCCCTGCAGGTCTTACATGTGCAGGCGATTTGGCAAGATACGGCTATGATGTGACAATCTTTGAGGCACTTCATGAGGCCGGCGGTGTGCTTGTTTACGGTATTCCGGAATTTCGTCTTCCAAAACAGACGGTCGTTGCCCATGAGGTTGAAAATGTGAAAAAGCTTGGCGTAAAGATAGAGACAGATGTTATTATCGGAAAATCTGTAACGATTGATGAGCTGATGACAGAGGAAGGCTTTGAGGCTGTATTTATCGGCTCAGGTGCGGGACTTCCTAAATTCATGGGTATTCCGGGTGAGCAGGCCAACGGCGTATTTTCAGCCAACGAATTTCTAACAAGAAATAATCTGATGAAAGCTTTCAGAGACGATTATGATACACCAATCCACAGAGGCAAAAAGGTTGCTGTTGTCGGCGGCGGAAATGTTGCGATGGATGCCGCAAGAACAGCGTTAAGACTTGGTGCAGAGACATATATTGTTTATAGAAGAAGCGAGGCAGAGCTTCCTGCCAGAGTTGAGGAGGTTCATCACGCAAAAGAAGAAGGCGTGCAGTTCCACCTTCTCACAAATCCAAAAGAAATCCTTGTAGATGACAATGGCTGGGTTAAGGGAATCCGCTGCGTGAAGATGGAACTTGGTGAGCCGGATGAATCAGGCCGCCGCCGTCCGGTAGAGGTTGCCGGTTCAGAGTATGATATTGAAGTAGACACAGTCATTATGTCTCTCGGAACATCTCCTAATCCGCTTATTTCCTCAACAACACAGGGACTTGAGGTGAATCGCTGGAAGTGTATCGTTGCCGATGAAAATAATGGCGCGACAACAAAAGAAGGCGTTTATGCCGGCGGTGATGCCGTGACAGGTGCGGCGACAGTCATTCTTGCCATGGGTGCAGGAAAAGCAGCCGCAGCAGGTATTCATGAATATTTAACAAATAAATAATTGAAATGATAAAAGGCTGCCGACAGCAGTGAACTGCTCCCCGTCAAGTAGACAATTGAAAAAATATAAATTTTTCCTGCCA
>CABUBX010000077.1 GCA_902489925.1 uncultured Lachnospiraceae bacterium
CGGTATATCGGTCATCTTTACTGCGGAAAATATGCGCACTTTAACGGCTTTGAGGATGATTTTATTTATATTGCCTACAATATGCACTGGGAAGCCGCAAAGCTTCATTTGCCGGTACTGCCAAAAGGCCTTGAGTGGGTATGTGAAATAGATACGGCAAAGACGGCGCCTGAAGACTGCGGCGTCCGTATGTATGAAATCGGTGCAAGAACGATTGCCGTATTTGTCAGCCGTGTGCGGATTGAAGATGAAGCCTGTGTCACAGACGAAGAAGTAAATAATGAAGAAAATAATGAAGAAAATAATGAAGAAAATGATAAAATGGGGCAATAGGATATGAATAGTTTTACCTTGAAAATAATTGCCGCTGCGTCTATGCTTTTAGACCATATCGGGTATATGTTTGTTCCGGGATGGTCACCATATCGTGTGATTGGACGGCTGGCATTTCCGATTTTTGCTTTTTTGATTGTTGAGGGCGCGCTGCACACACGTGACTTTAAAAAGTACGTCAGCCGCATCGCCGTTTTTGCGCTTATTTCGGAAATACCGTATGATTTGGCAATATTTGCAAGACCGGTTTATTGGGGACAGTGCAATATCCTTGTAACATTTTTAATCGGTCTTCTTTGCATCAAGGTAATGCAGAAGCTGTTAGTGCATTTTAATTTCAGCCCCGTCGGTTATGCAATGGGTACGGCAGTGTTTTTAGGCGGCGCAGCAGCTGCGCGGCTGCTTCATACGGATTACGAAATCTACGGCGTGATGCTGATTTATGTATTTTATGTTTTCAGAGATAGGAAGGTGACAAAAACACTGCTTGCGATACTTGTATTTGCCACGATGCCGTTTTTGTATTTTCCGGCGGCCGCAAGCCTTGTGCTGATTTGCTTTTATAATGATGAGCGAGGTTATAATCCGACGTGGCTGCGGTGGGGATTTTACCTGTTTTATCCGGTACACTTAATTATTTTATATATTGTCAGAATGATGACGCTGTAAATCATATTTGAAATTTTATTTGAGATGTAAGTGCAAAGTCACAGAAAGGATATACTTTATGGAAAAAATAGCGAGTTTTACAATCGACCATTTAAAATTATTGCCGGGAATCTATGTTTCCCGAAAAGATACGGTAGGCGAACAGGTGATTACAACCTTTGATTTGCGCATGACACGGCCGAATTATGAGCCGGTGATGAATACGGCGGAGGTGCATACAATCGAGCATCTTGGGGCAACTTTTTTAAGAAATCATCCTGTATTTAAGGACAAGACAATTTACTTCGGACCGATGGGCTGCCGTACAGGCTTCTATCTTTTATTGGCAGGTGATTATACTTCGGAGGACATTAAAGACCTTGTGCTTGAGATGTTTGAATTTATCAGAGATTTTGAAGGTGATGTGCCGGGTGCATGTGCAAAGGACTGCGGCAATTACCTCGATATGAATTTGAATATGGCAAAATATGTGGCAAAAAAATATGTCGCTGAAGTTCTTTCAAATATTTCAGAGGAAAGACTTGTTTATCCGAAATAATATACATAGCGTTGGCTGTTTTCGGACATACTTATTTCTAAAATAAATATGTCTGGAGGGACAGCGATGATAGGCAGAGAAGATAAAAATCATATGATGCACTGGTTTCCGAGAATGAATCATCTGATGGAGGATATTTGCGGCGGCGTAGATGAACCGTCGGGGGATGTCATCAGGGATGACCATTCGGGAAGTTATATCGGCGATTTTCCGCCGAGAGATGATTACAAGCAGGGAATTTATGATTAACCTTTAGGGCGCAGCTGTGTGGCGGCGCCTTTTAAATTTATTTTGGCACCATATTGAAGAAATGAAAAGCTTGTGATAAACTAGTACATAGTTATTCATTATTATTCGGATAGATTTAGGAGGAACATCATGTTAGACGGGAAAAAAACACTTTTCAGCGGTATGCAGGCAACAGGGAATCTGACTTTAGGCAATTATTTGGGAGCGCTGAAAAACTGGGTGAATTTAAGTGATGAGTATCAGTGCTTCTTTTCGGTTGTTGATTTACATTCGATTACAGTCAGACAAAATCCGACAGAGCTTAAACAAAGAGCCAGAAACCTTTTGGCGCTTTATATTGCAGCAGGACTTGACCCTGAGAAAAACTGTATTTATTATCAGTCTCATGTCAGCGGACATGCGGAGTTATCATGGATTTTAAGCTGCTTCACTTATATGGGAGAGTTAAACCGCATGACTCAGTTTAAAGATAAGTCGGCAAAACATGCAGACAATATCAATGCGGGATTATTTACATATCCGGTGCTGATGGCGGCCGATATTCTTCTTTATCAGGCAGATGTTGTTCCGGTCGGTGATGACCAGAGGCAGCACCTTGAGCTGACAAGAGATATTGCGATGCGTTTTAATAATATTTATGGTGATGTATTTACAGTGCCGGAGGCTTATTACGGCAAGAGCGGCGCAAGAATTATGAGTCTTCAGGATGCGTCGAGAAAGATGTCAAAATCGGATGAGAATCCGAATGCAAGTATTTATCTTTTGGATGACCCGGATACAATCATGCGCAAGTTTAAGCGTGCCGTGACGGATTCGGATACACAGATTATTTATACGCCGGAAAAACCGGAGATTAGAAATCTTTTAGATATTTACACAGCGACAACAGGGATGAGTGTTGATGCGGCAGTGGCTTCTTTTGAGGGCAAGGGCTATGCAGAGCTTAAAAAGGAAGTCGGGGAGGCTGTTGTGGCCTGCCTGAAGCCTTTACAGGACAGACATGCCGAGCTGATGAAGAACAAGGATTATCTTGATAAGTGTATTAAAGAAAATGGTGAAAAAGCGAATTATTATGCGACAAAGACACTGAGAAAGGTTCAGAAGAAGGTGGGCTTTCCGGTACGTGTAAGATAAGCTTTAAGGAGGAGATTTTGTTATGGCAAACAAATATGTGGCATATATCGGCTCTTATACAAGAGGTAAAAGTAAAGGATTAACGATTTTTGATGTCGATGAAAATTTTAATTTTAAGGAAAGAGTTGTTTTTGAAGTCAACAACCCTTCTTATGTTGTACTTTCACATAATCAGAAGTTTTTGTATACTTCCTGTGATGAGGGTGTTGCAGCATTTCGTGCGCTGGATAACGGCGGTCTTGAGCTTTTAAACAAGGCATCGGTCAACGGCCTGCGCCCATGCTATCTTTCTGTCGATAAGAAGAACAGATATCTTGTGACAGCGGGATATCATGATGGAAAGATGACAATTCTTAAAATTAACAGAGACGGCAGTATCGGTGAGGTGACAGACGAGGTATTTATGAAGGGGCTTGGCAGCGATGCCGGACGTCACTATCTTTGCCATGTCAACTGTGCATTATTTTCACCGGATGAAAAGTATGTATTCAGTGTTGACATCGGTATGGACCAGGTGAAGATTTATGAATTTAATCATAAGACAGGAAAGATTAAACTTCAGGGTATTTTGCGCTGTGAACTTGGCAGCGGGCCTAAGCACATGTTATTTTCAAACGACGGCAAGTATGCTTACCTGACATTTGAAAACAGCAATGTTGTGAATCAGTATGCATATGATGCGGAAAACGGCAAGTTTACAGAGCTTCAGTCAATTTCAACGCTGCCTGAGAAGTGGGATGGCTACAGCAATGCGGTGACATTAAAGCTGACATCGGACGACAGA
This sequence comes from uncultured Lachnospiraceae bacterium, assembly GCA_902489925.1. GTDB lineage: Bacteria > Bacillota > Clostridia > Lachnospirales > Lachnospiraceae > Scybalocola_A. Next base: position 3,708 of record CABUBX010000077.1, read on the forward strand.
TATTTGTTTGTATCAAACTCCGGCAATAACAGTGTGGCAATTTATGAAATCGATGAAGAAACAAAGAAAATGACACGTATATGTGTGCTTCCGATTAGCGGTGAATATCCGAAGGATATTTTATTATCGCCGGATGGAAAAAGCTTCCTTTGTGTTAATCAGGAATCAGATACACTGACAAGATTTGATGTGGATTATGAGAAGGGCTATTTTACGATGAACTATAAGCCGATTAAGATGTATAGTCCGACATCGGTAAAACTTAAAAAAGTGTTATAAATAAAAGGCGGATGATAAATTTTACTGCCGGGAATGAGATACCGGCAAAGTTTATCATCCGCTTTATTATTTTCAGTAAAGCTTTTTTAAGTTAAAAAGTCTTGAGCCGCAGTTTTGCAGCAGGAAATCCGCCAGTGTCAGCGCGGCCATAGCTTCGACGACGACAACTGCGCGCGGTACGATAATCGGGTCATGGCGTCCCTTAATTTCTATGGAAGTATTGTCTCCGTTTTTATTGACTGTCTGCTGTGGGCGGGCGATGGAAGGCGTTGGCTTGATGGCAACACGCATTGTAATTGGCGAACCGTCGCTGATACCGCCGAGAATACCGCCGGAATGGTTGGTTGCTTTTGTGATGTTTTTGTTGGCATCGCCGATAAAACAGTCATTATTTTCTGAACCGAAGGCGGAGGCTGCCAAAAAGCCGTCACCGATTTCAAAACCCTTGACAGCGCCGATGGAAAACATCGCCTGCGCAAGCTTTGCGTCCAGCTTGTCAAAAACAGGTTCGCCAAGGCCGGCAGGGACACCGCTGATGATGCAGCGAATCAGGCCGCCGACGGAATCTTTTTCGGACATCTTTTCTAAAAGAAGTGCGCCTGCTTTAGAGGCGGCTGCCTTGTCCGGCATGTAAACGGCATTTTTTGTGATTTCGCTGACATCGAAGTTTTCATAATTAATATGGATATGATGAATTGCTTCCGTAAATGTGAGAAACTGAATACCAAATTCGGAAAGCAGCTTAGCGGCAACAGCACCTGCGGCAACACGTCCGATTGTTTCGCGGCCTGAGCTTCGGCCGCCGCCTCTGTAATCACGGAAACCATATTTTTTGTCAAACGTATAATCCGCATGTCCGGGACGGTAAATGTCCATGATGGCGGAGTAATCCTTTGAGCGCTGCGTTTCGTTGTAAACGACAAGGGAAATCGGTGTTCCTGTTGTTTTGCCTTCAAAAATACCGGAGAGAATGGAAACTGCATCGGATTCCTTGCGCGGTGTTGTATAGACTGACTGACCGGGACGTCTGCGGTCTAAAAATGTCTGAATATCTGACTCGGAAAGGGAAAGTCCTGCCGGGCAGCCGTCAATCACAACGCCGACACCGGCGCCATGGGATTCCCCCCATGTTGTTATGGAAAAAGCAGTGCCGAAAGTTGAACCTGCCATAAAATCACCTCGTTATTGTTATTTTTCGCCGGACATCGCATAAAATAGGGGATGTCTTTTTGTATCATTATTATAGACAATACCCGGAAGATGCGCAAGAAAAAAGTGCGGCTATGCGATGAAAACCGTCATGCCACCGGAGTTTGAGCAATAGCGAAAAAAGTGGTAGGACAACTGGGAAAATTAATAAAAAACATGAAAAATAACAAAAAATAAGGACAACATAACCTAAGAATTAAAAAAAATGAATTTTATTGAGATAATATAGAAAAGACAGCGTATTCAAAATATATAAATAATGTGTGAACAAAATGTGAAATGTGTGCAGAATATCCCGAAAAAACATAGGGCTATGAAAAAATATGATTTTTGACAATTAAAACGACTTGTGGTAGTCTATCGTAAATCAAACAGAGGGCTGTTTGATTATCTAGTTACTCTGGCTTTTTAGCAATTAAGGAGGTAAGCGTATGAGTAAACATGAAATAAGATTAGGAGATATTGAAGGCGCAAAGGAGTTTGTTGCGGCTGCATCGAACTGCGATTTTGACATTGATGTATATTTTAATAAAATTGTGTTAGATGCAAAGTCAATTCTCGGTATTTTGAGTCTTGACCACAGAAATACGTTGACGGTTACTTATGACGGCAGCAATGACTGTTTTTCAAAAGTTCTTGCAAAGTATGCTGTTGGCTGATGACGGCAGACCGATTAAACCGGCGGAGATTATTTCGCCGGTTTTTTTGTGTCGTCAGCTTTTAAACAGTAAAAGTTGCCGGCTATTATGAAAGTTTTATAAAATCAAAGATTCATATTGATAAAAGAAGACAAAACAGGTATACTTGTAATGTTAGCGCATTTTGCGCGGAATACAAAAGAAGTGATGAGGTTAATATGTATAAATTAATAACAACAGATGGGCGTGCAAAGCGGGGACAGCTCGAAACTGTTCACGGGACGATTCAGACGCCTGTATTTATGAACGTAGGAACAATTGCGGCAATTAAAGGTGCTGTTTCAACAATGGATTTACATGATATCGGAACACAGGTAGAGTTATCGAATACGTATCATCTTCATGTGCGTCCCGGTGATGATGTCGTTAAGAAGATGGGTGGTCTTCACAAATTTATGAATTGGGACAAACCTATTTTGACAGACTCCGGCGGCTTTCAGGTATTTTCACTGACAAAGCTGCGGAAAATTAAAGAGGAAGGTGTTTATTTCAATTCTCATATTGACGGGCACAAGATTTTTATGGGACCGGAGGAGAGTATGCAGATTCAGTCTAATCTTGCATCAACCATTGCGATGGCTTTTGATGAGTGTCCGCCGTATCCGGCAACAAGAGAATATATGGAAAATTCAGTTGCCCGGACAACACGCTGGTTAAAGCGGTGTAAAGCGGAGATGGCAAGACTGAACAGCCTTGAAGATACGATTAATAAGCAGCAGATGCTTTTTGGTATTAATCAGGGCGGAACCTTTGATGATATCCGTATTGAACATGCAAAGCAGATTTCAGAGCTTGACCTTGACGGTTATGCGCTTGGCGGTCTTGCTGTCGGTGAGACACATGAGCAGATGTATGACATTATCGAAAAGACGGTGCCGTATCTGCCTCAGAACAAACCGACTTATTTGATGGGTGTCGGTACACCGGCAAATATTTTGGAGGCTGTTGACAGAGGCGTAGATTTCTTTGACTGTGTTTATCCGTCAAGAAACGGACGCCACGGTCATGTTTATACAAATCACGGCAAGTTAAATTTATTTAATGCCAAGTTTGAGCTGGATGACAGACCGATTGAGGAGGGCTGTCAGTGCCCGGCATGTAAGCATTATTCAAGAGCTTATATCAGGCATCTTTTAAAGGCCAAGGAGATGCTTGGCATGAGACTTTGTGTTCTTCATAATCTTTATTTTTACAATCATATGATGGAAGAAATCAGAGAAGCAATTGAAGAACATCGCTATGCAGCCTATAAAAAAGCTAAATTAGAAGGCTTTTTAATAAAGGAAGACTAATAAAGGAGGAAATGAAAAATGCAGGGTATGGTTATTATCGTTGTGTATATCGCGGTATTTGCATTATTGATGTATTTTATTGCAATCAGACCACAGAAAAAACAGCAGAAAAAACAGGATGCGCTTTTAGCATCTATTGAGGTTGGCGACAGTGTTTTAACAACAAGCGGTTTTTACGGTGTGATTATTGATATCACAGATGAAGTTGTCGTTGTTGAGTTTGGTAACAATAAAAACTGCCGTATTCCGATGCAGAAGGCAGCCATCGTTCAGGTGGAAAAGGCTAACGCTGAAGAATAATAAAAGAATCATAAGAGAGTATCAATCATCTGATTCGATGAGAGATACTCTCTTTTTGTATTAAAAGGCATTTGATTGGTAAGCTTTAAGCTTTTCAAGAACGTCGTAAGGGACGACAAGATTGCCTGTGCCCCGGCCGATAGCGATGTCCGGTTTATAGGTGCCGTGAAAATCCGAGCCGCCGCTGTTTAGAAGACCATATTTAGCTGCAAGTGCCTTCAGGCGTCCTGTATCAAATAAAGCATTTCTTGAATAGTAGGATTCAAGCGCATCGATTCCGTCATTTTTAAGAGCTGCAACACAAGTATCAAGCTCGGTATCGCTAAAATGATATAGAAGCGGATGGGCAAGCACGGCAATACCGCCGGCATGGTGTATATGATTGATGGCTGCCCCGGCGGGCATTTTTTTTCGGGGAACATAAAACGGCTTGCCATAATCCAAATATTTTTTAAAAGCTTCATTGATAGAGGAAACAATGCCGCGGCGAAGCAGACAATTTGCAAAGTTTGCGCGGGTTAAGATACCGCTGCCTTCTTCGGCATAAAGCGCCTCGGCTGAAATCTCAATGCCGGCAGCTTGCATCTGCTGAATAATCCGGAGATTTCTTTCATTTCTTTCTTCGGCCATTTGTTTTGTGGCGGCAGCAAATGCTTCGTTTGTTTCGTCGATGAAAAGTCCGACAATATGAATTTCTTTTTCTTTATAATAAGCTGCAAATTCGATGCCTGCAATAAATTCGATATCGGCTTTTTGTGCGGCAGCTCTCGCCTCACAGATACCGTCGGCAGTATCGTGGTCTGTCAATGCAATGGCGGAAAGTCCGCATGCTTTCGCGTGAAGTATAAGTTCTGTGGGCGTCATAGAGCCGTCAGACTTATTGGAGTGGGTGTGCAAATCTATTATTTTCATAGGGGTCACCTCTTTAACATATCTTTATTTAGTCTATCATAAAATAGTGTAAGGAACAATCCCAAAGAAAGAAGGAGAGTCATGGAAAAGACGATGAAGGCGGATGTGAGCTATATTGTTGTCACATATTTAAAGGCGCTGCTGCTGGCGGCTGTCATTACAGGTGTGGAAATTATAATTCTTTCTGCGCTGCTTTATAAGACAAATTTAAGTGAAAGTAATTTACATATCGGAGTAATTGTCGGATATGGTATTGCCTGTTTTTTGTCAGGGCTGTACTGCGGCAAAAAAATAAAGACACGGCGGTTTTTATGGGGGATTGCCGCAGGGCTGATTTATTATGTTGTTTTGCTGGCGGTTTCTGTGCCTGTGTGCGGAAGTGGTTTTTCTTTGTCCTTTGTTTCAAGTGCGCTGGTCTGTCTCGGAAGCGGCATGCTTGGCGGCATGATTAGCTAAAATCAGTACATTTCTTGAAAAAATGGCTTTAAAAACATTAAAGAGTGTGATATAATAATCCAAGTTATTAGTCAAAGGAGGAATGATTCATGAAACGTGTTAAGACATTAAATACTCGTTCTTTGAAAAACTCAATGGTTAAAGGCGGATGCGGCGAGTGCCAGACATCTTGTCAGTCAGCTTGCAAGACATCCTGTACAGTAGGCAACCAGAGTTGTGAGAACAACAAATAATTAGAAAAACAGTAAGCAGCGACGGCTTGTCGCTGCTTATTCATTGAAGACAAAGGAGAAAGATTTCAGTGATTCATCAGTATAAAAATAACGGTTATAACATTGTCCTTGATGTAAACAGCGGTTCTGTTCATGTGGTAGATGACTTAATCTACGATATGCTGCCTTTATATAAAAAAAAGACATTGGAAGAATTGCAGGCGCATTTTTCACCGGATATTTACGAAAATTATATTTTTGATTTTAAAAAACGTCCGACGGTCGTTAAAGCACTTTGCCTGCATATTGCGCATGACTGTAACCTTGCCTGCAAGTATTGCTTTGCGGAGGAAGGCGAATACCACGGACGGCGTGCGCTTATGAGCTTTGAGGTCGGAAAAAAGGCGCTTGATTTTCTTATCGCCAATTCAGGCAACCGTCACAATCTTGAAGTGGATTTCTTTGGCGGTGAGCCATTGATGAACTTCGATGTTGTCAAACAGCTTGTTGCTTACGGACGTGAGCAGGAAAAGCTTCATGACAAGAAGTTTCGCTTCACATTGACAACAAACGGTGTACTTTTAAATAAAGATGTCGAAGATTTTGTGAATAAAGAGATGTCCAATGTTGTTTTAAGTACAGACGGCCGCAAGGAGGTTCATGATTTCATGCGTCCGTTCAGAAACGGCAAGGGAAGCTATGAGTTGATTATGCCTAAGTTTTTGCATTTGGCAGAAAGCCGCGGTCAGAAGGATTACTATGTGAGAGGTACATTTACACATTATAATAAGGATTTTGCTGCAGATGTTTTAAGTCTTGCGGACATGGGCTTTAAGCAGATTTCTGTT
>CABUBX010000078.1 GCA_902489925.1 uncultured Lachnospiraceae bacterium
AAAACGGACGAGTCAGCGGTATCGAGACAAACGTTGCACCGACACCTGTAGAGCAGATAGAGTGGTAGGTGTTGTTTATGGGTAAAAAAGCGCTTAAAAAAGAATTTTTTATGTCTGTAAAAAAGACAAGGAATAGATTTATATCTATTTGCCTGATTGTCGTATTGGGGACGGCGTTTTACGCAGGTATTCGGGCGGCTAATCCGGATATGCAGCAGTCGGCTGACCGATTTTTTGATGAAAGCCGGCTGATGGATATTCGTGTCATGTCTACATTGGGTCTGACCGATGATGATGTTTCGGCGATAAAAAATATTAGCGGCGTTGAGGCTGTACAACCGGCATATTCTGCGGATGTGCTGACGATGAAGGATGACTCGCAGCTTGTATTAAAGCTTATGTCTGTGCCGGATGAGATGAATTTAATCAGTGTTGACGAAGGACGGCTGCCGCAAAAATCGGGAGAGTGTCTTGTTGACAATTTGTTGATTAAAAATTACGGATATAAGATAGGCGATACGATAGAGATTCATTCGGGAGATGAGGACGGTGAGCTTGCTGACACCGTTGCTCAAAACAAATATACGATTGTCGGCCGCGGACGTACAGCGCTGTATCTGAATCTGACAAGAGATTCCAGTAACATTGGCAATGGTGCTATGACTGGCTTTGTGATTATTCCTAAGCAGGATTTTAACCTTGAAGCTTATACAGAGATTGGTGTTCGCGTCTCGGGGGCAGAGACGCTTGACTGTTACAGTGATGCCTATGAGACACTTGTTGACGGTGTTGTTTCAAATGTTGAGGCGATAGCTGATGTTCAGTGCGAAACGAGGTATCATGAGGTTATTTCTAAAGCCCAAACCGAAATTGATGATGCTCAAAAAGAGCTTTCCGATGGCAGACAAGAGCTTTTAGATGCAAAACAAAAAATTGAAGACGGGGAAGCAGAGCTTACGGATGCTGTTCAGACGATTCAGGAAAAAACTTCGGAGTTGGAGGAAAATGAGGCGCTTATTTCTGATAAAGAAAAAGTGCTTAATGACAGCCTGTCAGAACTTTCTTCCGGGTGGACAGCTTACTATGACGGGCTTTATGAGGCAAATAATGGCAAGACAGAGCTTGATAATGCAGAAAGTCAGTTAAACGCGCAGGCACAGGCACTTGAAGACGGGGTCACACAGCTTGAACAGGCAAAAGCGGCTTTTGAGCAGGCACAGACGGAGATTGACACAAAAAGGTCAGAGGCTGAGGCCGGCCTTGAACAGGTAAATACAGCCAAAACGGCGAGACAGACGCTTGAAGAAAAGGAATCACAGCTTGCTGAGGCAAAAGCAGCGTTTGAAGCTCAAAAGCCCGGGATTTTGACACAGCTTGACGGACTTCGGGCACAGCTTGACAAACTTGAGGTTGCCATAGAAGCAGAGACAGATGAGGCTGTGAAAGAAGAACTTAAAGTGCAGTATGCGGCTCTTAAAACACAGTATGACAGCGGGGTGGCAGCTCTTGAAGCGACAGAGGCAGAGTTTTCTAAAAATGAAGCCGCTATCAATGAGGCACTGGCACAGCTGCCGTCGATGGAGGAAATCGAGGCAAGCCTTCAGACCTTGGAAAACGGATTGGCAGAATTGGATAAAGCCCAAAAGACTCTGGATGAGCAGATAGCGGCTGCCGATATTGAAGGAAAAAGTCAGGAAATACAAGCAGGACGTCAGGCTATAGAAGCAGGACGCCAAACAATCGCGGCGGGTCGTCAGGAAATTGCCGCAGCATACGCACAGCTTGAACAGGCATACGCAACACTTTCATCCGGGCAGACAGAGGCAGAAGCGGGGGCGAAGCAGCTTTCGGATGCCAAAGCGCGTTTGGAGGATGGAAGAAAGGCCATTGCGAATGCCGAAAAAGAAATAGAAGAAAATCGAAAGAAGCTTTCGGATGCCAGAGAAGAATACGAAAAAGCCGAAGCCGAAAACATGCCTGATATTGAAAAGGGCGAGCAGGAAATTGCGGATGCGCAGGCGGCACTGGACGATATAGAGCTTCCGGAATGGTATGTGCTTGACAGGGAGTATATACAAACATGCGTTGAATACGCACAGGATGCCGAACGTATCGGTGCCATCGGTCAGGTTTTTCCTGTAATCTTCTTTCTTGTAGCTGCTTTGGTTTGTCTGACGACGATGACGCGTATGGTCGAGGAGGAACGAACGCAGATAGGTACATTGAAGGCGCTTGGCTACAGTAAGCTAAGTATTGCGGCAAAGTATGTGCTTTATGCTTTTGCGGCGACGATTATCGGCGGAGTTGTCGGTACAGTGCTTGGACAAAAGCTGCTGCCGTATGTCATTATGAATGCGTATGGCATCGTTTATGTGACACTGACAGAATATGTGACACCGCTGCATTTTGGCTATACGGTAACATCAATTTTAGCCGCAGTGGCAAGTACTATTTTAGCTGTTGCCGTGGCATGTTATAAAGAGCTTAGGGCAGTGCCTGCACAGCTTATGCGGCCTGAAGCACCAAAAGCCGGGAAACGAGTCCTTCTTGAGCGAGTGACATTTATATGGAAGCATTTAAGCTTTTCCAATAAATCAACGGTGCGAAATCTCTTTCGATATAAGAAGCGGTTTTTAATGACGGTTATAGGTATCGGCGGCTGCATGGGGCTTTTACTTGTCGGCTTTGGTGTTGAAGATTCCATTATGACGATTGGAGATAAGCAGTTTAACGAAATCAGAATATATGACGGAAATATTACTCTTTCAGAAGATTCAACCGATAAAGAGCGTCAGCAAATTTATGATGAGATTAAAAATGAGCCGAATGTTGATTCGGTGATGTTTGTCCACGAGGAGACAGTGGATGTCAGCATCGACGATAAAGGCAGGGGGGCAAGAAACACCTATTTATTTGTGCCGTCTGAGCTTGACAGGATGTCAGAGTTTATCAATCTTCGTGATAGAATAGGCAAAGAAACTTATCGCCTCGGTGAGGACGGTGCGATTATTTCCGAAAAACTGGCGAAGCTTTTGGATGTTTCAGAGGGCGATAGTGTTTATATTGATACGGGAGATATGCATCGTGTGCCTGTACAGATATCACATATTGCGGAAAATTATTTCTTTCATTATATTTATTTGAGCCCGGCGCTTTACGAAAAGGTTTATGGTGAAGCGGCAGAGTATACAGAAATATTTATGAAAAATAAAGAGGATAGCAAAGCCTATGAGGAAGAATTTTCAGGACGCTATCTTGAAAAAGATAATGTTTCGGCGGTAACATTTATCCGTTCTACTTCGGACAGAATCCGTGAGATGATTGGCAGTATGGATGTGATTATCTATGTTATTATAATTTCTGCAGGCTTACTGGCTTTTGTTGTTTTATATAATCTCAATAATATTAATATCAGTGAGCGTCGGCGTGAGCTGGCAACCTTGAAGGTTTTGGGCTTTTATGATATGGAGGTATCTAAATATGTTTTCCGGGAAAATGTGCTTTTGACCTTCTTTGGTGCGATTTTTGGTATTTTTCTCGGAATTATACTTCACAGATACGTCATATTGACCGCTGAGATTGATATGATGATGTTCGGAAGAAATATTTATTTCAAGAGCTACATTTTCAGTATACTTTTGACATTTGCATTTTCATTTATTGTAAATGCCGTGACCCACTGGAAACTTAAGAAAATAGACATGATTGAATCGTTAAAAAGCGTTGAATAAATTGATGCGGCAGAAAAACAATTTCTGCCGCATTAAATTTTTTAAGAATTAAAAAAATAGGCTTGTTTATTGGAAAGAAATATGATAAACTTAAAAAAGTGAAAAAAATATACTTGCCGGAGAATGGAGAGTCAGGCAGATAAAGCGCAATGCGCTTTGTTTGTGCTGGCTTTTTTTGTATACAACGTAAAGTTATTTTGCAGCAGAGAAGGGTTTTGGTATACACCCGGTAAGCGCATAAGCGGCTAAATAAAAGGAGAGATGAACATGATGTATGATGCGGCGATTATTGGTGCAGGTGTCGTAGGAAGTGCAATTGCAAGAGAATTATCAAGATACAAAGCAAATATTTGTGTCATTGAGAGAGAGGAGGATGTATGCTGCGGCACATCTAAGGCAAACAGTGCGATTGTCCATGCGGGGTTTGATGCAATGCCAAACACTTTAAAGGCAGAAGTCAATGTTAAAGGCAATGCAATGATGGATGAGCTTTCCGAGGAACTTGATTTTCCGTTCAAAAGAAATGGCTCTTTAGTTGTATGTACAGAGGAAGAAGGGCTTCCAAAGCTTCAAGAGCTTTTAGAGCGCGGTATCAGAAACGGTGTTCCGGGTGTCACTATTTTAAGTGAAGAAGAAGTGAAAAAAATAGAGCCAAATCTGGCAGACAGTGTTATTGCAGCTTTGTATGCACCGACGGGTGGTATTGTATGTCCATTTAATATGACGATTGCACTTGCTGAAAATGCAGCAGTCAATGGGGTTGAGTTTAAATTAAATACTGAAGTGACTTCTGTGAAGAAAATAGAAGGCGGTTATGCCCTTGAAACCTCTGCAGGAGAAATCACATCAAAAACAGTCATTAATGCTGCCGGTGTTTATGCCGATAAGTTTCATAACATGGTCAGTGAAAACAAGCTTGAGATTGTCGCAAGAAAAGGTGAATATTGTCTCCTTGATAAAACTGCAGGAAATCATGTATCACACACAGTATTCCAGCTTCCGGGCAAGATGGGCAAGGGCGTGTTAGTGACACCGACAGTCCACGGAAATCTTTTGGTCGGACCTACAGCGACAGATATTGAGGATAAAGAGGGCATTAATACGACAACAGAGGGTCTTGCCTTTTTGCAGGCAAAAGCTTCTGACAGCGTGAAGAATGTGCCGCTTCGTCAGGTGATTACATCCTTTGCAGGACTTCGTGCCCATGAAAAAGGGGATGAATTTATCATCGGTGAGGTTTCTGATGCAAAAGGCTTTTTTGATGCTGCAGGTATTGAATCTCCGGGGCTTTCATCTGCACCGGCTATCGGTGTGATGGTTGCCGACATGGTCGGAGAAGCACTTGGTCTTGAAGAAAATGAAGATTTTATTGCTGTGAGAAAAGGTATTGTCAATCCGCAGGAATTATCCTTTGAGGACAGACAGGCGCTGATTAAAGAAAATCCTGCATATGGTCAGATTATTTGCCGGTGTGAAATGATTTCCGAGGGTGAGATTTTAGATGCGATTCATCGTCCGCTCGGTGCGCGTTCACTGGATGGGGTTAAACGTCGTACACGTGCCGGTATGGGACGGTGCCAGTCCGGTTTTTGCTCACCAAAAACAATGGAAATCTTAGAGCGGGAAGTACCTATGAGTGTTTATGATATTACAAAGCTTGGCGGCGAATCCAAAATTGTGTATCATGAAAATAAAGAAAATCTGTAATCGGGGAGGAAATAAGGATGAATTCATATGATATTATAGTTGTCGGCGGCGGTCCTGCAGGTCTTGCAGCAGCAGAAGCGGCAAGAAAACGCGGCGCTGAAAGTATTCTTATTCTTGAGCGTGATAAAGAACTTGGAGGTATTTTAAATCAGTGTATTCACAATGGTTTTGGTCTTCATACATTTAAAGAAGAATTGACAGGTCCTGAATATGCGGCAAGATTTATTGAGCGTGTTGAGGCATTAAATATCGAATATCGCTTAAATACAATGGTTATTGATATTAGCAGTGACAAGGTTATTACAGCAATGAGCCGTGAGGACGGTTTATACCAGCTTCAGGCGAAGGCTGTTGTATTGGCGATGGGATGCCGTGAACGTCCGAGAGGCGCCCTAAACATTCCGGGCTATCGTCCGGCAGGTATCTTTTCAGCTGGTACCGCACAGCGTCTTGTCAATATGGAAGGCTATATGCCGGGACGAGAGGTTGTTATTTTGGGCTCAGGTGATATCGGTTTGATTATGGCTCGCCGTATGACACTTGAAGGCGCTAAGGTAAAGGTTGTTGCAGAGCTTATGCCTTATTCCGGCGGTTTAAAGAGAAATATTGTTCAGTGTCTTGATGATTTTGGTATTCCGCTTAAATTAAGCCATACAGTTGTTGACATCGACGGCAAGGAAAGAGTTAAAGGTGTTACACTGGCGCAGGTTGACGAACATATGAAGCCGATTCCGGGTACAGAAGAATATATTCCGTGTGATACACTGCTTTTATCAGTAGGACTTCTTCCTGAAAATGAGCTTTCAAGAAGCGCGGGAGTTGAACTCAGTCCTGTGCATGCAGGTCCGGTTGTCGATGAAAGCTTACAGACAAATATTGAAGGTGTCTTTGCCTGCGGCAATGTACTTCATGTTCACGACCTCGTAGACTACGTTTCAGAAGAAGCTGCGGCAGCGGGGGCGCATGCAGCGGATTATGTTGAAGGTGAAAACAAAACAGAAGCTGCGCCGGCGGTTGAAATTATTGCGACAAGCGGTGTGCGTTATACAGTACCTGAATTTGTCCATGTAGAGAAGATGGCCGATAAGCTTACGGTACGTTTCAGAGTTGGTGCTGTTTATAAAAATTGCTATATTACAACTTATTTTAACGATGAGCAGGTTGCAAAGAGAAAACGTCCTGTTGTGGCACCGGGCGAGATGGAGCAGATTGTTCTTGATAAGGAAAAACTTTTAAATTATCCGAACCTTAAAACAATTACTGTAAAAATTGAGGAGGCGTAAGCGATGGAGGTCAGAGAATTAATTTGTATCGGATGCCCTTTGGGATGTCCAGTAACCGTAACGATGGATGGCGATACGGTTGTTGAGGTTAAAGGCAATACATGTAAGCGGGGCGATGTTTATGCCAGAAAGGAAGTCACAAATCCGACAAGAATTGTAACTTCAACGGTAAAGGTTAAAGGCGGAAGCATTGCAATGGTTTCTGTAAAGACAAAAAATGATATTCCTAAGGGAAAGATTTTTGATTGTGTAAAAGCATTAAAGGGTGTTGAAGTTGAGGCACCTGTACATATCGGTGATGTCATTGTAGCTGATGTGGCCGGTACAGGCGTTGATGTCATAGCGACAAAAGAGGTTTTATAGTTTTTTGGGGTGTATTGGGATAAATTTGAAAAGCCACTGTAGCAATGAGCTTGGTGGCTTTTTGCCGTATAGGTAATAAATCTTGGAAGTATCGGTTAGAAAAGGCTGGAAAAAAGTGCATGGTTGTGGTATTGTAAAAACAGAGAATTTTTAAGAAAGAGGCATTACTGCATGACACATAAAGCATTTATAGAGGCTGTAGAAGATTCCCCGGTCATCACTGCCGTCAAGGATTTTGAGGGGCTGAGAAGGTGTTTTGACTCGGAGAGCAGGGTTGTATTTATTTTATTTGGGGATATTTGCAATATCGGGGATATTGTTGATGAAGTGAAGGCTCACGATAAAATTGCTATGGTACATATTGATTTGATAGCAGGTTTGAATAATAAAGAAATTGCGGTGGATTTTATTAAAAAGTATACGAAAGCGGATGGCATTATTTCAACAAAGCAGCAGCTGGTCAAGCGTGCCAAAGAACTTGATTTATACACGGTATTTAGATTTTTTGCCATTGATTCGATGGCATATGATAATATTAATCGACAGTTGGGTGCTGTGAAGTCGGATTTTGTTGAGATACTTCCCGGCATGGCGCCAAAAGTTATTAAAAACATTGTCTCATCAATCAATGTCCCTGTGATTGCGGGGGGACTTATTGCCGAGAAAGAAGACGTGATTGGGATTCTTTCCAGCGGGGCCACATCAATTTCAACAACGAATCAAAAGCTTTGGTTTATTTAAGTATATGAGCAGTGCTAAAGCTGCTTAAAAGATAAAGAAAGAGGGTATTTTTATGTCAAAGAATTTTGCACACAGAGGATTTTCGGGAAAGTATCCCGAGAATACAATGCTGGCTTTTAAAAAAGCTTATGAGGCCGGATGTGACGGTATTGAGCTTGATGTTCATTTGACGAAGGACAATGTGATGGTCATTATTCACGATGAGGATATTGAGCGGACGACAAACGGCAAAGGTATGATTTGTGATTTTACTTATGAGGAATTGAAGCAGTTTGACGCCAGTGCAGGTTTTGTGGGACAGTACGGCTTTAATCCGATTCCGACCTTTGAGGAATATGTGGCATGGGTGAAGGACAAGGACATCATTACAAATGTTGAAGTGAAAAACGGTGATTATTATTATGAGGGGCTTGAGGAGGCGCTTATTGACATTATCCGCAAAAATCATTTGGAGGATAAGATTATTTTCTCATCCTTTAACAATGCGTCCATTATGAAATGCAAGCGTCTTGCACCGGAAATTAAATGCGGATTTTTAATGGAGGGCTGCATCGGCAATGCCAATGGCTATGCCATGAGCATGGGCATTGAGTGTGTTCATCCGGATTGGGAAAAATTAACGGATGAGGAAATTCGGGCATGTCAGGCAAGAGGTGTTGAAATCAATACGTGGACAGTCAATGAGGAAGAAAATATAAGACATCTGGCAAAGATGGGCGTTGACGGCATTATATCCAATTACCCGGACCTTTGCGGAAGAATTATTAAAGAAGAAAGCTAATTGATTGAAAATAAGGCATGTCGGCGGATGTGCCTTATTTTTTTGAAAATCTATGTAATTTTTATAAAATCACTTGACAAATGCGGCAGAAATTTTATAATGAACATAGTTCAATTTGACAGGGGGGATTTGATTGAACACAGTTGTAACTTCCAGAGAGGCGATTTTAAAGAAAAGCCGTGAATTGATACAGACACAGGGATGGGAAGCTGTCAATATTCGCAGTGTGGCAAAAGCCTGTGATATTTCGATTGGCTCAATTTATAACTATTTTCAGAATAAGACAGCGCTGGTTGCGGCCACGGTAGAGAGTGTGTGGTGTGATATTTTCCATATGTCGGACAGTGAGACAGAGTTTTTCGGATTTACAGAATGTATCGAATGGACTTTTGAAAGTATGAAAAAGGGCAATGAAAAGTATCCTGATTTTTTCACGATGCATTCAATGAGTTTTATGGGCGAAAGTAAAAAAGACGGACAGCAGCTTATGGAAAAATCATGGCAGCATATGAAATCCGGCTTTTATCAAGTGCTTATGCGGGATAAAAAAGTGAAAGAGCATATTTTTGATGAATGTTTTACACCGGAAAAATTTGTAGATATGATTTTTTCTTTAATCGTAGTTTCAATGATTCGCCATGACTATGATAGTTCAGGAATCATACGCATGGCCGAGTTGATTTTATATCGATAAAAATTTCCGAGATATCGGAAATTTTTTATAAAGAAAAATGAACAATGTTCAAAAACGAAGAAAGAGAGGTTTTTAAAATGCAGGCAATTGTTGAAACTTTATTTGATGCGGTTTATTTGATTTCTGTGGTTATAATCGGCATTACGATGATTGTAAAGCTCAGGGGAATTAAAGAATACCGGCTTTTTGGTATAATGGCCGTTGTACTTGGCGCCGGGGATGCATTTCATCTTGTGCCAAGGGCGATAGCATTGTGTACGAGCGGATTGGAGGATTTTACGGTTTGGCTCGGAATGGGAAAATTTATTACATCCATAACGATGACAATTTTTTATATTTTGCTTTATTATGTATGGCGAATCCGTTATGACATTAAAGAAAAGCAAAATGTGACAGTCGCTGTCTATGGACTTTCTGCGCTTAGAATTGCGCTTTGCCTGTTCCCTCAAAATCAATGGCTGAGTGCATCAGCGCCGCTTTCATGGGGGATTTACCGCAATATTCCGTTTGCTTTATTAGGGCTTTTA
>CABUBX010000079.1 GCA_902489925.1 uncultured Lachnospiraceae bacterium
ATATGGATACGCTCTGGACAATTGACGGGGATGGCATTGTGACCTTGAAAATGTCGGTAGAAAAGTGTCCTGAATTTCCGACGCTGCCTAGATTTGGACTGCGTTTGTTCATAAACAAGTCTATGAATAAAATCACCTATGAGGGTATGGGACCTTATGAAAGCTACTGTGACAAGCATAGAGCCTCATGGCACGGTATTTTTTCAGATACGGCAGAAAATATGCATGAGGATTATATTAAGCCGCAGGAAAACGGCAGCCATTTTGACTGCTCATGGGTGATGGCAGAAGGTGATGAAAAGTGCTTTTGTGTGGCAGGAGGTCAGCCTTTTTCAATGAATGCCTCCGTATATACGCAGGAAGAATTGACAATCAAGCAGCATAATTTTGAGCTTGTACCGTCAGAGTTTATGGTGCTTTGTATTGATTATGCACAAAGCGGTGTCGGCTCTAACAGCTGTGGGCCGCAGCTGTTGGAAAAATACAGATTTGATGAATCGGCATTTGATTTCAGTATAGTATTTTCCTTCAAACATTAAAAGTAATATTATTGTGAATTGATAAAAGCCCTCAAACATCAAAAGATGTTTGGGGGCTTTTACTCCGGATAGACCATGGTATGACAAAGAGCATAAACCATCCTGGCACGGTTTTTGTAACTAAGATTCATAGGAAGATTTGCGACTTTTTCTTCGTTTTCATAGATTTCGATTTCAGCGGTATCGCCATTGTAATACGTAGGTTTTGCGGTGCAGTAATTCATATCATATTCTTTGACAGAACGGAATTTACGGTAAGTTAAAATCTTTGAATTTTGGTCATAGGTTATTCGAACGAATGGATTTCCTATGAGTACAATACAGAAAATGGCAGCAAGCGAGAGAAAAAATAAGTCTACAAAAATCGATACTGCAAGAATAAGGGCAAGCAGAGGCCAAAATGTAAATAATAAACGGGGTGATGCATGAACTTTAATGACAGAGCTTTCGTTGCCTACAAATTTAAATTTGAGCTTTTCTTTTTCCATAAGATTACGACAGAAAAATCGTTCTTCTTTGGAGAGATAGAATTTTTTTCCGTTATTAAATATAACTTTAGCAGTTCCATCGTCTTCATAAACGATATGTCTGATATCCTTGCAGTTAAATTTGCGCGTGATGCGAAAGACGTTTCTATGAATAATATGACCATCTTTATAAATAACTAAATGATTGATTGAAAACAACAACATAAATATGATAAATGACCAAAGTAAGGCTAACATAAGTACTGTGATGATTTTCTCCGCTGTACTATGCGCAGCAGCATATATAGAAGAAGATACAGGTACATAAATAATTAACAGAATAATAAAAGTGATAGAAAAGGATATAGGTGTTTTTAATACATTTGGATTTTCCTGCTGTTTTTTTTGATATGATTTCGCAAGACCATTATAAACAGAATTTCCAATCTTATTCCCCATTGCAGACATGATTAATCCCCCCCTGTTAAATATATACAATAATTATATATTAAAAATATTTGAGATTCAATAGATAGACACAAATCTCAACAACTGTCTTGTCACCTGTAAAAATATAGTGTATAATCACCTTTAGTGCGGCCGCAAAATCACAATATGTGATTGTCAGTGCCGGTGCGATTAAAGAATCTCAAGGAGGATTATGTGTGAAATCTGTGATAGAAGAAATAGAAAGCTTAAAGAAAGAGAAAAATGCGGTGATTTTAGCCCATTATTATGTGCCGGAGGAAGTTCAGGCCATTGCCGATGAGGTCGGTGATTCTTTTTATTTAAGTAAAAAGGCGAAGGAAAGCAGTGCGGATATCATTGTTTTTGCAGGGGTGTCCTTTATGGGCGAGAGTGCTGCAATGATGAATCCGGATAAAAAGGTATTGATGCCGGACCTTACGGCAGACTGTGCGATGGCACATATGGCGACAGAAGAAAAGATTGAAAAGATGAGGCGTACATATGATGATTTGGCTGTTGTATGTTATATTAATTCGACGGCAACTCTGAAATCTGCGGCAGATGTATGTGTGACATCATCCAATGCGGTAAATATTGTCAGAAAACTGCCGAATCAGCATATTTTCTTTATTCCTGACGGAAATCTTGGCGCCTATGTGAAGGAACAGGTGCCGGAAAAAGATGTGATTTTAAATGACGGCTATTGTCCTGTACATAAAAATATTACATTGGATGACGTCAATGCAGCGAAGTCAGCCCATCAGGGGGCGCTGTTTTTAGTACACCCGGAATGTATCCGTGAGGTTGTTGCTGCCGCTGATTTTGTGGGCAGTACAGCGGATATTATTAAGTTTGCCAAGCAAAGTGAGGCAAAGGAATTTATCATCGGTACGGAAGACGGTGTGATGTATGAGTTAAAGCAGCAAAATCCGGATAAGAAATTTTATTCTGTGATGAATGGTCAGTGCTGTGAGGATATGAAAAAGGTGACTTTGTTAAAAATCAGAGATTGCCTTAAAAATGAGAGCGGTCTTATGACTGTAGATGAAGCAGTTTCAAAAAAAGCGGTTAAGCCGCTTGAGCGGATGCTGGAACTGGGAAAATAAGGGGATTGTTATGAAAAAATTAGAGACAGATATACTCATTGTCGGAACAGGTGTCAGCGGACTTTTTGCTGCCCTGCATCTGCCTGAGGACAAACGTGTGCTGATGATTACAAAAGATGAGGAAAGTCACAGTGATTCTTTTTTGGCTCAGGGCGGCATTTGTGTGATGCACGATGATGACGATTATAACAGCTTTATGGAAGATACGATGAAAGCCGGACATTATGAAAACAGAAAAGAATCGGTGGATATTATGATTCGCTCATCAAGGGATGTGATTGATGAACTGATTGGGTACGGTGTTGATTTCTGCATGAAAAACGGTGAGTTAAATTATACGAGAGAGGGCTGCCATTCAAAGCCGAGAATTTTATATCATGAGGATATTACAGGTGAAGAAATTACAAGCAAGCTGCTTGCGGCTGTTCACCAAAGAAAAAATGTGACAATACTAGAGCATGTGACGATGCTGGATATGATTGAAAAGGACAATACGTGTCTTGGCGCGGCAGTTAAAGGTGAGGACGGCAGATTTTTTGTTATTGAGGCCGGACATACGATTTTTGCCAGCGGCGGCATTGGCGGTCTTTATGAACATTCGACAAATTACCCGCATCTGACCGGTGATGCGCTGGCGATTGCAAAGCGGCACGGCGTTGAATTAGAGCATATTGATTATATACAGATTCATCCGACGACACTTTATTCCAAGCATCCGGGAAGGCGTTTTTTAATTTCCGAATCTGTCCGGGGCGAGGGGGCAAAGCTTTATAATGCTGCCGGTGAGCGTTTTACAAATGAAGTCCTGCCGAGAGATTTGCTTACAAAAGAAATCAAGGCTCAGATGGAAAAAGACGAGAAGCCTTTTGTGTGGCTTGATATGACAGTGCTTGGCAAAGAAGAAATACTCGGACATTTTCCGCATATTTATGAGCGCTGTCTTGAGGAAGGCTATGATGCAGTCAAAGAATGGATACCGGTTGTTCCGGCGCAGCATTATTTTATGGGCGGTATTCATGTCGATAAAAACAGTAAAACAACGATGGATAAGCTGTATGCAGTCGGCGAAACAAGCTGCAACGGTGTGCACGGCGCAAATCGTCTTGCAAGCAATTCTCTTTTAGAGAGTATTGTCTTTGCGAAACGCGCGGCTTTGCATATATGTGAAGATAGGGACGATTTAACTTCGATACACAAAGCTTATGATGAATTGGCAAAATCGGTTGTCGGAAAGCTTGTGATGGAGGAGAGCCATTTGGCGAGAGCCTACAAGCAGGAAATATTGGATGAAATAGAAAGGGAGAGACAGGAAAAATGAATACAATTACAATGAAAATGAATGTGGACCATTTGATTATGCAGGCGCTTCAAGAGGATATCACAAGTGAGGATATTACAACAAATGCTGTCATGAGAGAGAGAAAGCAGGGCGAAGTACAGCTGATTTGTAAAGAAGACGGTATTATTGCGGGACTTGATGTGTTTAAAAGGGTATTTACACTGCTGGACGAGACAACAGAGGTCGAATTTTATGCAGCTGACGGTGATGCGGTAAGTAATGGACAGTTACTTGGTGTTGTCCGCGGCGATATTCGCGTGCTTTTATCCGGTGAACGTACAGCACTCAATTATTTGCAGCGCATGAGCGGTATTGCGACTTATACAAAGAGTATTGCAAAGCTTTTTGAGGGAAGCAAAACAAAGCTTCTCGACACAAGAAAAACGACTCCGAATATGCGTATTTTCGAGAAATATGCGGTAAAAGTAGGCGGCGGCTATAATCACAGATATAATTTGTCAGATGGTATTTTGCTGAAGGATAATCACATCGGTGCGGCCGGCGGCGTGAAGGAAGCTGTGACTATGGCTAAGGAATATGCGCCGTTTGTACGCAAAATAGAGGTTGAAACAGAGACGCTTGAACAGGTTGAAGAAGCTGTTTGTGCCGGTGCAGATATTATTATGCTTGATAATATGACACCGGAGATGATGAAGGAGGCCATTGCGCTCATTGACGGCAGAGCTGAGACAGAGTGTTCGGGAAATGTCACAAGAGAGAATGTAGAGCGACTGACATCGCTTGGCGTTGATTATATTTCCAGCGGTGCGCTGACACATTCCGCGCCGATTCTTGATTTGTCTTTAAAGAATTTACATGAAATCTGATAATAGTCAAAGTGATGCAAGGGAAAGGACTAAAACTGATGGATGGAGAACAGAGAAGAAAAGAGATTATTGACTGCATTATCCAAAGTAAGTGCCCTGTGTCCGGAACAAAGCTTGCCGGAGGCTTTCATGTCAGCAGGCAGGTGATAGTGCAGGACATTGCCCTTTTGCGGGCTGCGGGCTATGAGATTATATCGACAAACCGTGGCTATATATGCCATGGCAGCCGCTCATCAGCAGTGCGTGTGCTTAAAATGTGTCACACAGATGCGGATATCAGAAAAGAATTAAATATGATTGTCGATATGGGCGGGACAGTTGAGGATGTTTTTATCCGCCACAGAGTATACGGAGAGCTTCGGGCGCTGATGCATATATCGTCAAGACTTAAAGTGGAGAAGTTTATCGATGATATTAAAAGCGGGAAGTCAAGCCCGCTAAAAAATGTAACCTCCGACTATCATTATCATACGATTACGGCTGAAAGTGAGGAAATTTTAGACCATATTGAGCGGGAATTAAGAAAAGCCGGGATTTGTATAGAGATGGCGCCGTACGAAAAATAGGAGGTAATCGCAGGCAATCACTGTGTCATGGCCTGTGAATGTTTTAAATTTTTGCTTGCGGAAATTACGGAAGAAAATATTTCACAAATCAACGGAGATACGATAGAAAAACTTCTCAACTGGCAGGAAAACGGTGCAAAAACGACGATAGGACAATCATCACATTGCGATAGACTGCGGATGCAGTTTTCCGGGCGGAAGGCTTGGCTGTCTGCGGTTAGAGGATATGAAAGAATTTTATGTAGAAAATGACGGAGAGTAAGTGTTTGCATTTGCTTTAGTGTCTAAAAATACTGGCACAGTTTTTAAAACTGTGCCAGTGTTTTTCTTAAGCGAAAGCCGACAGGTGCGGCGATGATGATTTTTATAATGTCCAATGGGATAAAGGGAATGACACACATGGACAATGCCGCAGCCAGTCCTTTGCCTGTAAGGTGGACAAACCAAATCGTTCCGCAAATATAGCAGAGTGCCGTGCCTATAATGAGAGCTATCGGATAGATATAAAATTTTCCGGGAAATTTAGCAATCAAAAGTCCTGCACCCAATACACAGAAAATGTAACCGACGATATAACCGCCGGTGGGTCCTACAATAACACCTGCGCCGCCGGTAAAGCCCGAAAATACGGGAAGGCCTGCAAAGCCCAGCAAAATGTACAGGACGACGCTTAAAAAGCTCTGCAAAGGTGAAAGGGCGCCTGCGGCAAGATAAACGGCAAAGGTTGCCAAAGTCACGGAGGCTGCAGCTGTCGGTACAGGGATAGCGATTGGTGCCAGTACGCAAATCACCGCCGCCATCATTGCTGAAACAGACATTGTTTTAATAGAAAGTTTTGATTTGGTTTGTGTTTTAGTCATGGGAAATACTCCTTTTTCGTGGTATCCAGGTTAAGCTTTATTTCAAATCCGTATGCTGACTTCGCCGGAGTTTAGAACATGGCGCTTCCCCTTTGCTTCGACAATGAGAAAGCCGTCATCATTGATTTCAAGCGCTTTTGCCGGATAAGTCTCATTCATTGTAATCACATTAATTTCTTTGCCGAGCAATATTGAGCGCTTTCGGCTTTCGGATAAAAAGCTGCGATTGTGCATTGTTTGGATGTGCGCCTCCAATTTATTTAGAACCTCGGCAATGAGGCGGTTTCTGGATATCGGTATGCCGCTTTCGTTTTCTATGGATGTGGCGATGGATTTTAAATCGTCAGGGAAAGTAACTTTTCCTGCATTGATGCCGATGCCAATCACAACATAGTCCAGTGCGCCGTTTTCAAAGCCGATGCCGGCCTCTGTGAGAATGCCGCATATTTTTTTGTTATTTATGAATAAATCGTTGACCCATTTAATTTGGACGGAGACATCGGCAAGGCTTTCAATTGCCTGTGCAGTAGCAACGGCGGCACAGGAGGTTAAAAGTAAGGCATCCTCAGGTTTTAGGTGCGGTCTTAAAAGCACAGACATGTAGATGCCGGATTTTTCAGGTGAGAAAAAGGGGCGGCCATAACGTCCGTGACCCTGGCTTTGTGTGTCTGCGATAATGACTGTACCGTCCGGCGCACCTTGGGCAGCCATTGTTTTTGCCGTTTTATTTGTTGATTCCAGTGACGGAAAGATTTGGAGATTGCGTCCGAGCGCTTTGGTTGACAGGTACTTTTGTATACATGCATCAGAGAGCATATCATCTTCAGAAATAAAAGTGTAGCCTTTATTTGTCACAGCGTCAATTTGATAACCGGCCCTCTGAAGCTGCTTGACGGCTTTCCAGACGGCATTTCTTGAGACACCGAGCTGCTTTGCCAGCTCACTTCCTGAAAAATATTTGCCCTGACCGTTGACAAGTAAATGTAAAATGTTTTCTTTGACTGTTGACATTGTAAATCCTCCGTATTTCGTTTATCATAGAGAGTAACATAAAAGTCTACGGTCAGTATAAAATGAAATTAAATAATTGTCAACCGTAAAAAAAAGATAGGTGACAATTGCGAACCGTTTGTGGAAGAAAGGAATAAAAATGATGAAAGAAACAGTATTATATTATAATCCTAATAAGGCAGCCCATGCTTCAAAGCTGAAAAGTGTTTTTGTTCGTATGGGCATAAAAATTAAAAATATCAGTGAGGACCAGCTTGATGAAAAGGTCGGATATCTCGTGGGACTTGAAGGCTTTGAGGCCTGTGAGAATAAGACCTTGGATTTTGATGTTATTGAGGAAGAAATGCTTGTGATGAAGGATTTTTCGGACAGGCGATTGAATGAGCTGCTGATGCAGATGAGAAAAGCCGGGATTCCCAGAATTGCCTTAAAGGCTGTTGTGACGGAACATAATGTAAACTGGACATTTAGAGCGCTTTATAAAGAAATCAAAGAAGAACATGAACAGATGAGCGGCAGTGCCCAACCAAAGAGCGTTAATTAATTAACAATATTTGTAACCGAAGTTACATAAACGGATTCGGGCGTATGTTATCCTAAAGTCGTGGAAAAGATAATCTTATAAAAATTATAATAGACGACAGAAGGAGGTATGCGTTATGGTAAATATTCAGAAAGCAGCGATTATAGGCTGTGGATTTGTAGGAACATCCATTGCTTTTACCCTTGTTCAAAAAGGCATTTTTTCAGAGCTTGTGCTTGTAGATGTGAATAAAGATAAGGCGGAAGGCGAGGTGATGGATTTAAGTCACGGTCTGCCTTTTGCAAAGGAAATGGAAATTAAAGCCGGAGATTATGAGGATATTGCAGATTGTGCCATGATTATTATTACGGCAGGCGCCAATCAAAAGCCCGGCGAGACGCGGCTTGACCTTGTCCACAAAAATGTGGCAATTTACAAGAGTATTATCCCTCAGATTGTTAAACACAATAAGGATGCGATTTTGCTTATTGTGTCAAATCCGGTAGATATTATGACTTATACAGCATTAAAGCTTTCGGGTTATCCGAGACAGCGTGTGATTGGCTCGGGAACTGTGCTTGACACGGCGCGGCTTAAATATCATTTGAGCCGTCACTTGAATGTGGACAGTAAAAGTATTCATGCGTTTATTATCGGAGAGCACGGGGACAGTGAGCTGGCATTATGGAGTTCGGCAAATGTATCCGGTATACCGCTCAATCATTTTTGTGAGCTTCGGGGTTATTATGACCATGAGGCGGCAACCGACAGAATATATAAGGATGTCAGGGACAGTGCCTATGAAATTATCGGGAAAAAAGGCGCAACCTATTACGGTGTGGCTATGGCTGTTGCCCGAATCGTCGAGTGTATCATAAGAAATGAACATTCAATTCTTCCGATATCTGTATACATGGATGGACTTTATGGATTGAAGGATTTGTGTATCAGTATACCGACAGTTGTCGGACAAAACGGTGCCGAAAAGATTTTGGATATTCCGCTGGATGACGAGGAAATGACAAAGCTTTTAAAATCGACAGAGGAATTAAAGACAGTCCTTACGGAAATTGAAATATAGGTGAGATGTTTAAAGAGGCTCTCTGTGGCAAATGCTACAGAGAGCCTCTTGTTCTGAGATAAGAATATTTTACATGGGAGGTTTGTGTGTTTTGGAGGGCTTTGCGGTATTTCTGCGGTGTTTCTCCGTAAAATTTACAGAAAGCGCTCGTGAAAGCCCGGGCATCGGAAAAGCCGTTATCGAGGGCAATCTGGAGAATAGAATAATCACTGTCGATTAATGCCTGATAAGCATGGTGCATCCGTATGCTTGTCAGGTATTTTTTAAAAGTTGTGCCCATACATTCTTTAAACGTCCGTGCAAGATGTTCTTTGGAAATACCGTAATCACATGCCAGTGTTTCTAAGGTAATTGTCTCGCTGTAATGTTCGTCAATGTAATCCATAATCTGAGTGCATCTATCCATATATTTTTGTGTTTTTATGGCGGACGGCACAGTTTTTGGCGTTTGAAAATCCGAAAATAATAAATAAAGAATTTCATAAAAGAAGCTGTTGACCTTTAGCTGATAAAAGGTGTTGGATTTTCGTTCTTTAAAAACGGGATAAATATCAATAAAGGCCTGAACCAGTGTTTGATAGCCTGGTTTGCTTGGGTCAGTAAGAAAACGTATATCCTCAATATTATGAAAAACCTCTTTTAAAAATGGGAAAGGAATAATGACAGAGACAGCCTCTGTCTTTTGTGTGTAATTCATCTGACAGGCGTGAATGTCGCCGCTGTTAATAAGTATAAGGTCGCCGGAAGATGCAATAAATTGATATCCGTTAA
>CABUBX010000080.1 GCA_902489925.1 uncultured Lachnospiraceae bacterium
GAACCTCATAAATTGACATCGGTTCTTCATCGGCTACTCTTTTAATGCGCGCTTTAAGCCAGTCGCTGTCATTCCATTTATATTTGCTTATATCATAGACAATTGAAGCTGTGTCCGGACGAAGCTCGCTGTAAGATGCATACGGGTCGGCTTTTAATACAACTGTATTATCATGTTTTACTTTAATTTCGTATTTATACTTGTCCATAGTGCCAAGTCCCGGAATAAACAGCTCATGAATACCGCTTTCGCCGAGGCACTCCATCGGATGACGGCGGCCGTCCCACTGGTTAAAGTCACCGACAACACTGACGCGGACCGCTTCCGGCGCCCATACGGCAAATAAAACACCCGAAACACCATTGATGCGCTTAGGATGTGCACCGAGCACCTTATAGACCTCATAATGAATACCGGCATTAAACTTTTGAATCTCATCGGAATCAATCAGGCTTTCAAAAGCATAGCAGTCATAAAAGCTATCCTTGCCGCCGCCCTCGTAGGTTACCTGAAATTTATATGTAATGGCCTTCGGCGCTTCAATCAGCGCCGCAAAAAAGCCGCAATCATCCATCTTTGTCATCGGATAAACTGTCTTTGTATGTGTATCTACGACATTGACCTCCTCGGCTGTCGGAAGAAAAGCCGTAATTAAAAAGCCATCATCAACTTGATGCTGACCTAAAATATTATGCGGGCGATTGTGCTCTGAATAAGCAAGCGCCTCTATTTCCGGCCACTGCATATATGGATATAATTTCTCGTACATAAAAGACCTCCTGTAAATTACAAATATTTCATTAATTATATCATCTTATGCATTTTTATTCAATGATATACGGGGCACATTTATCCTTAAAAAGCGGGTAAATCAAAAGTCCTGAGCACAATTTAGGCTCGAACCATGTCGATTTCGGCGGCATCAGCTCACCTGCTTTTGCCACAGCAAATAAATCAGAAAGCTCAACTGCTGCCGTTATGATACCGAGCGCCATATCTTTTTTGCATCGCTTCAAAACCGCGTCCGCGCCGTAAATGCCTCCGATAAAATCAATGCGTGTGTCATTTCGTATATCGGTTATACAAAGCTGCTTTTCAATTATTTTTTCCTGTATCATAGACACATCAAGCTGCCTTATAACATCATTGCCGCTGTAAGGTATTTTCTCTGTCAAAAGATACCAGCCGTTAAGATAAAGTGCTGCCTGAGATTTTTTCGGTGTCGGGAAATCTTTAAACGGCTCAATAAAAAAATCTTCGGACAAAGCATTTAAAAACTGTTCGGGCGTTTGATTGTTCAAATCCTTCACAACCCTGAAATACGGATAAACTAAAAGCTGATTATCCGGGAAAAATACACTCATAATACCTGTATCCTCACCGTACTCGTCACTGAGCCGGGCGGCTGCCGCCGCCCGGTGATGGCCGTCGGCAATAAAAGCCTCGGGAACCGATTGAAAATACCGGCAGATGTTTAAAATATCCGAGGCATTATCAATAACCCAAACTTTTTGACGCACGGCACCGGTATAAAAATCATACACAGGCAAAGCCTTTTTTAAATTTTTAACGGCAGTGTCAATGTCGTCGCAATGCTTGTAAGCCAGAAACACAAGTCCTGTCTGTGCACGGCATGCCTTGATATGGCGATACCTGTCTCTTTCCTTCGCTTCACGGGTCAGCTCATGCTTTTTGATGACGCCGTTTTTATAATCTGAGACCGAGGCAAGACCGCCAATGCCTGTCTGTGTCCGCCCG
The DNA here is from genome assembly GCA_902489925.1 of uncultured Lachnospiraceae bacterium. Classification (GTDB taxonomy): domain Bacteria; phylum Bacillota; class Clostridia; order Lachnospirales; family Lachnospiraceae; genus Scybalocola_A. The sequence goes on from CABUBX010000080.1 coordinate 1,759, forward strand.
TTAAAGGTCAGCTCATAAATATAAAGACAGGGCTTTTCCTCCAATGCATAGATTCCGGCTGATGTCTGCGCCCGAAGTAAATCAGCCGCCGCTTCATAAACTTTATCGGCGTACATATCTGTTCCCGGTGCAAACTGAGTTTCAGGTCTGTCAATTCGTATAAACGATAACGGATTTTTTTGCGCTTCGTCTGCCGCCATCTCGGACGTAAACACGTCATAAGGCAGAGCTGCCGTCGCAGAAGCATAGGCAGGCGCGGGACGCAGGGCTTTATACGGTCTTAAACAGGTCATAATCATTCCCCAAAAAAAATGACGGAAGGTGAAAAGGTCAGTGCCTTTTCGCCTTCCGTCTTATCATTTATTTAATGACGCTGACTTTGACACAGCCTTTAATCGCTTCAATATCAGCAACAAGCTGCTTTGTCGCCGGTGTCTCTACATCAACCATCGTATATGCCCATTCCCCGCGGCTCTTATTTAACATATCGGAAATATTGATATTATCCGCCGCAAATGCCGATGAAAACTGGGCAATCATATTCGGTACATTTTTGTGGAATATAATCACACGTCCCGCACTCTTACATACACCCATGTTACAGTCCGGATAATTGACAGAGTGGGAAATATTACCGTTTTCAAGGAAATCCTTCAGCTCTTTGGCTGCCATTACCGCACAATTATCTTCAGATTCCTCTGTCGAAGCGCCAAGATGCGGAATCACAATGGCATTTTCCATATTTGCCGAAAGCGGCGTCGGAAAATCGGATACATACTTTTTCATCTTACCGCTTACTAAAGCTTTTGCTACAGCCTCCTCGTCAGCAAGCAAATCGCGTGCAAAATTCAGAAGCACAACACCGTCTTTCATCTTTGCAATCGCTTCTTCATTAATCATCTTCTTTGTCGCATCCATTAAAGGTACGTGAATTGTAATGAAATCTGAAACGGCGTAAATATCATCTGCGTTATCGACATGATGAATACGGCTCGATAATTTCCATGCCGCTTCAACAGAGATGAACGGGTCATAGCCGTAAACTTCCATGCCCAGTCTGTCACAAATATTTGCGACAAGCACACCAATCGCGCCAAGACCAATCACACCAATCTTTTTGCCGGAAATCTCACAGCCTGCAAAAGCTTTTTTCTGCTTCTCCGTCAGCTTCGCGATATTTTCATTGTCCTTTTCACTTCTCACCCACTCGATACCGCCGACATAATCTCTTGAAGCAAGCAAAAGACCGGTAATTACCGCTTCCTTCACGCCGTTTGCATTGGCGCCCGGCGTATTAAAAACAACGATACCGTTTTCAGAGCAGCGCTCAATCGGGATGTTATTGACACCCGCACCGGCTCTTGCAACCGCCTTTAATGTCTTTGGAAATACCATGTCATGCATCGCTGCACTGCGCACAAGCACGGCGTCCGCCGTGTCCATATCTTCTGTGATTGTATATTTATCATCCAGCTGATTTAAGCCGATTTCGGCAATAGGGTTCAGACATTTAATATTAAACATATCACATCGCCCCCTTATTTTCTTCTTCAAACTTCTTCATAAAAGCAACCAATGCCTTGACGCCGTCTGCAGGCATCGCATTGTAAATACTTGCGCGCATACCGCCGACTGTACGATGACCCTTTAAGTTTTCAAAGCCTGCAGCCTTAGCCTCTTTGATAAACTTCGCTTCCAGCGCATCGTCGCCGATAACAAACGGAACGTTCATAAGGGAACGGCTGCCCTTTTCGACTGTGCCTTTAAACATCGTATTATTGTCAAGGTAATCATAAAGAATCTGTGCTTTATCACGATTAATTTTAGCTCTCGCTTCAAGGCCGCCGGTCTTTAATAACCATTTAAAAACCTTGCCGCAAATATAAATACCGTATGCAGGCGGTGTATTATACATTGAACCGTTATCGGCATGAATTTTATATTTGAGCATTGTCGGCGTGTACGGAAGAACCTCATCCGTAATCAAATCTTCACGAATAATACAAATTGTCACACCGGCCGGGCCGACATTTTTTTGTGCACCTGCAAAAATCATCGCATATTTTGTGACATCAATCGGTTCAGACAAAAAACAGGAGGACATATCCGCAATTAAATCCTTGCCTTTTGTATCCGGCAGCGTCCAAAACTTTGTGCCGTAAATGGTATTATTTTCACAAATATAAACATAATCCATATCATCAGTTACTGCCAAATCTGAGCAGTCCGGTATGTAGCTGAAGGTTTTATCTGCGGAGGAAGCGAGTTCTACGGCTTCACCGAAAATTTTTGCTTCCGCACATGCTTTTTTTGCCCACTGTCCGGTCAAAATATAGCCGGCCTTGCGGTTTTTCATAAAATTCATCGGAACCATGGCAAACTGGGTGGAAGCGCCGCCCTGTAAGAATAACACTTTATAATTGTCAGGAATACCGATTAATTTTCTTAAATCTGCTTCCGCCTCGTCAATGATTGTCTGATAAGCCTTTGAACGGTGACTCATCTCCATGACGGACATACCTGTTTCCTTATAATCAAGCATCTCATCTGCCGCTTCCTGTAAAACCTCTACAGGAAGCACGGCAGGACCTGCTGAAAAATTATAAACTCTGCTCATAACTGACACTCTCCTTTTGATATATTACTGTAAATCTTCCTAGGCAAAAACCTCTGATATGGAGGCACCCGGTGCAACCATCGGCCATACCTTATCATCACAGTCGATTATACAGTCAATGACAACCGGTTTATTAAGCTCAATCGCTGTCTTAATCGCATCGTCAAGCTCGTCAAGCTTTGTCACACGGATGCCTGTTGCGCCAAGCGCTTCGGCAACTTTTACAAAATCCACATTATCATTTAATATTGTATTAGAATATCTGTGCTCATAGAACAGCGACTGCCACTGGCGAACCATTCCGAGCACATGATTATTTACAACAACCTCAATGACAGGTATATTATAGCGCGCTGCTGTCGCAATCTCATTCAGGTTCATACGAAAACAGCCGTCACCTGCAATGTTAAACACAAGCTTATCCGGGCATCCGCACTTTGCGCCCATGGAAGCCCCGAGTCCAAAGCCCATCGTTCCCAAACCGCCGCTCGTTAAAAGCTTTCTCGGCCGGTCATATTTAAAAAATTGTGCCGCCCACATCTGGTGCTGTCCGACCTCTGTACAGATAATCGCATCGCCACCGGTTACTCTGTAAATCGCCTCCACAACGGCAGGGCCTGTCAGCGCCTCTTTATTATAAGTAAGCGGATACCGATGCTTCATCTCGTAAATGTGATTCATCCACTCTGTATGGTCTAACTGCTCAAGACGGGCATTGAGCTGCTTTAAAACGACCTTGGCATCACCGATAATACTGCAGTCTACACGGATATTTTTGTTAATCTCTGCCGCATCAACATCAATATGGATAATTTTAGAATTTTTGGCAAAAGTCTTAGGGTTACCCATGACACGGTCTGAAAATCTTGCACCGATGACAATAAGCAAATCACTTTCCATAACCCCGAGATTGGAGGTCTTTGTGCCGTGCATACCGAGCATTCCCGTATAGGCCTTGTCATTGCCGTCAAAAGCACCTTTACCCATAAGGGAATCAGTGACAGGCGCCTGAATTTTATTGACAAACTTCTTTAATTCCTCGGAAGCATTTGCCAAAGTCACACCGCCGCCGACAAAAACAAAAGGTCTTTTTGCATGGAAAATAAGCTCGACAGCTTTATCCAAATCTTCTTCCCGGATTTCTTCAATATAGCGCGGTGCTTCTTCCGGTTCCTTGTACTCATACTCTGCTGTATTTGCCGTCACATCCTTAGGAATATCAATGTGTACAGGACCCGGCCGACCGCTTTTGGCAATCACAAAGGCGCTTCTTATCGTATCGGCAAGCTGGTTGACATCCTTAACAATATAGTTATGCTTTGTAATCGGCATCGTAATTCCTTTAATATCAACCTCCTGAAAGCTGTCTTTTCCAAGAAGACTGACACCGACATTACATGTAATCGCAACAATCGGTACGGAATCCATATAAGCGGTTGCAATACCTGTCACAATATTCGTTGCGCCCGGACCGCTTGTTGCCATACAGACACCGACCTTGCCGGTGGCTCTCGCATAGCCGTCGGCCGCGTGGGCTGCACCCTGCTCATGGGCTGTAAGAATATGTCTGATTTCTCCGCTGTGTTTATATAATTCATCGTAAATATTTAAAATCGTCCCGCCCGGATAACCAAATACTGTATCAACGCCCTGCTCTTTTAAACATTCGATGACAATCTGTGCGCCTGTCAGCTGCATAAGCAATACCCCCTTATTATTTAATCTCTAGAATAGCGCCTCTGTTACCGGAGGTAACCATAGATGCGTAACGCGCAAGATAACCTGTTGTAATCTTAGGTGCTCTCGGCTGCCATTTTGCCTTTCTTTCTGCCATCTCCTCGTCGGAAACTGCAAGTTCAAGTTTATTTTCAGGAATATTAATTTTAATAATATCGCCCTCCTCAACAAGAGCAATCGGACCGCCCACAGCTGCCTCCGGAGAAACGTGTCCGATGGAAGCGCCTCGTGATGCGCCAGAAAAACGTCCGTCCGTAATAAGGGCAACGCTTGAGCCAAGTCCCATACCGGCAATGGCTGATGTCGGATTTAACATCTCACGCATACCCGGGCCGCCTTTAGGACCTTCATAGCGAATGACAACGACATCGCCTGCGACAATCTTTCCGCCCTTGATTGCTTCAATGGCATCTTCCTCACAATCAAATACTCTTGCAGGTCCTTCGTGCACCATCATCTCAGGCACAACAGCGGAACGCTTCACAACGCCTGAATCCGGTGCGAGATTGCCTTTAAGGACAGCAATGCCGCCGGTCTCACTGTAAGGATTATCAATCGGGCGAATCGTCTCTGTATCTTTATTGACACAATTTTTAATATTCTCTCCGACCGTCTTGCCTGTCACAGTCATCAAATCTGTATAAAGCAGACCTTTTTTATTTAATTCATTCATCACCGCATAAATACCGCCGGCTTCGTTGAGGTCTTCCATGTATGTATAACCTGCCGGTGCAAGGTGACAAAGGTTCGGTGTTTTCGCGCTGATTTCATTGGCAATATCAAGATTTAAGTCAATGCCTGCTTCATGGGCAATTGCCGGAAGATGAAGCATTGTATTTGTCGAACAGCCAAGCGCCATATCCACGGTCAATGCATTTAAAAAAGCTTCTTTTGTCAAAATATCTCTCGGGCGGATATTTTTCTCATACATCTCCATAACTTTCATGCCCGCATGTTTTGCAAGCTTAATACGCTCGGAATAAACTGCCGGAATCGTACCATTGCCCTGTAAGCCCATACCGATGGCTTCTGTCAGGCAGTTCATGGAATTGGCTGTATACATGCCTGAGCATGAACCACATGTCGGACATGCCTTATTTTCAAATTCAAGTAAATCTTCTTCGGAAATCGTTCCTGCCGCATATGAGCCTACAGCCTCAAACATACTTGAAAGACTGCGCTTTTGACCTTTCACACGACCGGCAAGCATCGGACCTCCGGACACAAAAACTGTCGGTACATTCACACGGGCTGCCGCCATCAAAAGTCCCGGAACATTTTTATCACAGTTTGGAACCATCACAAGGGCATCAAACTGATGTGCGAGCGCCATTGCCTCTGTGGAATCCGCAATTAAATCTCTCGTCACAAGGGAATACTTCATGCCTGTATGTCCCATGGCAATACCATCGCAGACAGCAATCGCCGGAAATACAATCGGTGTGCCGCCGGCCATGGCAACGCCAAGCTTTACGGCATCAACAATCTTATCAAGATTCATATGTCCCGGAACAATCTCGTTGTATGAGCTGACAATGCCGACTAACGGCTTTGAAAGTTCCTCTTTTGTCATTCCGAGTGCGTTAAACAAAGAACGGTGAGGCGCCTGCTGTACGCCTGTTTTTACTGCATCACTTTTCATATCTTAACATCCCTTCTGTATCTCATTTACAATCGCTTCGCCTATATCACTGCATGTCAAGCATGTACAGCCCTCAGACATAATATCTACTGTACGCAGGCCTTTTTTAAGAACAGCCTTGACCGCAGCCTCAATGGCATCTGCTTCTTTATCTAAATCAAAGGAATAACGAAGCATCATCGCCGCCGATAAAATCGTGGCAAGAGGATTTGCTTTGTTCATCCCTGCAATATCCGGCGCCGAACCGTGACTCGGCTCATACAACCCAAGTTTTGTCTCACTTAAACTTGCGGAGGATAACATACCGATTGAGCCTGTAATCTCACTGGCCTCGTCGGACAAAATATCGCCAAACATATTTTCCGTAAGAATCACATCAAACTGACGAGGATTCTTCACAAGCTGCATCGCACAGTTATCGACGAGCATATGGCTGTAAGTCACCTCTGGATAATCTTTGGCAACTTCCTCGACGACCTTGCGCCACAATCTGGACGAGTCAAGAACATTGGCTTTATCGACACTAATCAGACACTTGCGGCGCTTCATAGCTGTCTCGAAGCCTTTAATTGCAATACGCCGAATCTCATGTTCGTCATAGGTGAGTGAATCATAGGCCTTTAAGACACCGTTTTCTTCGACAGTCTTTCTTTCACCGAAATACAGGCCGCCCGTCAGCTCTCGCATAATCACCATATCAAAGCCATCCCCGATAATCTCCTCTTTCAGCGGGCAGGCATCTTTAAGCTCGCTGTAAAGATAAGCCGGACGGATATTTGCAAAAAGACCAAGTGCTTTTCTAAGCTTTAAAAGTCCTGCCTCCGGTCTTAAATCCGGCGGGAGTTTATACCACGGCGATGTCGAAGTGTCACCGCCGATGGCGCCGAGCAAAACAGCATCTGAATTTTTACAGGTTTCTATAGCTTCGTCAGTCAGCGGCGAACCTGTCGCATCAATCGAGACACCGCCCATTAAAACATCTGTGTAATTAAAGGTGTGTCCGTATCTTTTTGCGACTGCATCCAAAACACGGACGGCTTCGTTGACAATTTCAGGGCCGATTCCGTCGCCTCTGATGACTGAAATATTAAACTCCATAGTTATCTCCCCTTTAAAATTTAGTAGAGTAATAATACTATACTCTATTTCTACGGATTTTTCAACAAAAATTTTAACAAAGTAACGTATTAACAAATAGCAGAGCCAAAATGAGGAAAATTTTGGTTCTGCTATATCATCTGCCAATTCATATTTAAAGTTTTACCAAATCGTTTTTTACCACTTTCATAAATTCGGCAAAAACTGTATCATAATCTTTGCCAAAGCCTTCTTCAAAAGATTTCTTGCCGGAGGTCACATCGGCAACCGTGAGCGCGTCGTAAGTCTGTATAAGATATCGTACAAAAACAAAAGCTTCCGGATAATTCAGACCGTTTCCTTCAAATTCAATAGAATCTTCTGAAAACGAATTTAACTTTTTTCTACTTTCACCGATAGGTAAAAAAGCAAATCCTGAGGGATTCAGGTCGCTGCACTTTAATGTGACCATTGCGGATGCTTCGTAAAACAGTTGTAAATCAAATTCAGAGACATTGTTTGGCAATGGTTTAATACTGTTATAATATTTTTGAATTTCCTCTATACATTGAAGATTTTGATAATCTGAATCAGACAAATTTGTAATGTT
>CABUBX010000081.1 GCA_902489925.1 uncultured Lachnospiraceae bacterium
CTGTGGGTCAATTCCCATAAATAATCCCGCATACGGCTGTGAATTGTTCTGTTTCTTCTCGTTACCGCATAGCGTGACTCAATAATATCACCATCCTGAAGCACATTATCCGATACAAGTGTTCCGCCATCTTTTAAAAGACGCATCACCTCCGGCAGAAAATGAATATACTGCCCCTTGGCTGCATCCATAAATATAAAATCATAGCTGTCCTCCAGCTGCTTTAAAATATCTATGGCATCACCTTCCAGCAACGTCACTTTCTCACCGACACCTGCCCGTTCAAAATTAAGCTTTGCTTCATCAATACGCTTCTGAAATTTTTCTATCGTTGTCACTCTCGCATCTGACGGCGCATATTCACTCATTAAAAGCGCAGAAAAGCCTACAGCAGTTCCCACTTCGAGAATCTTCTTAGGCTTTGTCATCTTTATAAGCACGCGAAGCAGGGACGCCGTCTCCTGACGGATAATCGGCACTCTGTCTTCGCGAGCTTGTTTCGCTATTTCTCTGATGAGCTCTGACTCTCCCGTATCAAGAGAGCGGATATACGCTGTCATTCTCTCATCAACTATCAATGCTATTCCTCCGTTACGCTATCTGTACTGCCACTGCTCTCCTCCACCTCAGGCGCCTGCGCCCCGGTGTCATCAGTCACTGTCATTCCTTTTGTTGTCAATGCCAGCACAATATCATCCGCTGTCATTGTCTGACTCATTTCGTAAGTTCCCGGCTGTATTTTATCAGACAGCTTCGCCAGCTTCATACGAAGCACAAAAGCCGCTTCATATTTTACTAAGTCATTTTCCTTCAAAGTCTTTGCAACCTCTTTGACTGTCGTCCCCGCAGGGACATCTATTCTTACTGTCTCCTGACTATATTTTGACATGGCAGGATTTCCGAAAACCTGATAGGAGAAATCATAGGCCAATGTTGCAGCTTTAATAAAAAGAAAGATGACTAAAATATAGACGCCTACATGTATTACTGTTTCCATAAAGCCAAGACCGACTTTTTTGCCTATCTGAGCTTTTCTGCTTCTGCTCTTACCCATTGTATTTTGTTATTCCTCCTCTGAATCAAACATAAAGTCCATCTCAAACTTTACTGCATCATCAAGTACCCGGTAAATATCCTTTACCATCATGCACAGTCTCTGCTGGGCTGCTAAGAAATCTCTGACAATGCTTTCGCCGAGAACATCGGCAAAATCATGTTCAAGCTTCAGTATATTCTGTATTCTCTCCTCACCCTCCGGTGTATTAAGAAGGAAAAAATACTTTCGTCTAAACTTGTTCAGACGTCCAAGTAACTCCGGACGCATACAAAGTTTTGCATAAGCCCGCGTATAGCCTTCCTGCTCACTGCTTTTTCTTATCGCAGCTGCCAATGCCTTCGTCTGTTTTTCAACTTCTGTCATTTTATCCGGCCTCTCCAAGTTATGCATCCACTTCCATAATAATCGGAAGTATCATCGGATTACGTTTTGTCTGTTTCCATATAAAATCGCCCAATGACTCTCTGACAACATTTTTAATCTTACCCCAGTCTGTACAGCGCTTGCTGAGACAGTTATACAGGGCATCATTAACGACTCGTCTTGCCTCATCCATAAGGTCCTCGGATTCTCTCACATACACAAAACCTCTTGAGACAATATCAGGTCCCGAAAGAATTTCATTTGTATACTTATCAAGCGTCATCACGACAATAATCAAACCATTTTGTGAAAGCATCTGACGGTCTCTTAAAACAATATTGCCAACATCGCCGACGCCAAGACCATCTACCATAATCGCACCGCTTTGCACATGACCTGTAACCTTTGCATTCTCATCCGAAAGCTCAAGCACATCGCCTGTTTTCATAATAATAATATTTTCTTTTTCAACGCCCATCGTCTCCGCAAGCCCCGCATGAGCTTTCAGATGACGGTATTCGCCGTGAACAGGAATGGCATACTTCGGACGTGTCAGCGCATAAATCAGCTTAATTTCCTCCTGGCACGCATGACCTGAAACATGCGTATCCTGGAAGATAACATCCGCACCCTGTCTGTATAAATCATTAATAATATTAGAAACCGCCTTTTCATTGCCCGGAATCGGTGTTGAGCTGAAAATGACCGTGTCTCCCGGATTAATCGATACCTTCCTGTGCACAGATGCAGCCATCCTTGAAAGCGCTGCCATCGTCTCACCCTGACTTCCCGTCGTAATAAGCACAATCTGCTCAGGCGGATAATTTTTCATGCTTTCAATATCAATCAGCGTGTTGTCAGGAATATTAATGTAGCCAAGTTCTTGAGCGATTGTAATGATATTGACCATACTGCGGCCCTCCACAATGACCTTGCGGCCATATCGGTAGGCAGTATCAATAATCTGCTGCACACGGTCTACATTTGAAGCAAATGTCGCCACAATAATTCTTGAATTTCTGTGCTCATTAAAAATATGGTCAAAAGTTTTGCCGACTGTACGCTCTGACTGAGTAAAGCCCGGCCGCTCTGCGTTCGTACTGTCTGACATCAAGGCAAGGACGCCCTTTTTGCCAAGCTCTGCAAAGCGTTGCAAATCAATACGCTCGCCGAAAACAGGCGTATAATCAATTTTAAAGTCACCTGTATGGATAATAATACCTGCAGTTGTATAGATTGCCAGCGCTGTCGCATCGGCAATGCTGTGATTTGTCTTAATAAACTCTATTCTAAAGCAGCCAAGATTAATAAACTGTCCGTGTTTAATGACCTTGCGCTTTACAGCCTTCATCATATTATGTTCTTTTAATTTATGCTCAATAATGCCCATCGTCAGCTTAGTCGCATAAATCGGTACCGGAATATCTCTGAGCACATATGGCAGCGCCCCGATATGGTCTTCATGACCGTGAGTAATCACAAAGCCCTTGACCTTATCAATGTTATCTTTAAGATAAGTAATATCAGGAATCACCAAATCTACACCCAGCATATCGTCTGCCGGAAAGGCAAGACCACAGTCCACAACGATAATACTGTCCTCATACTCGAAGCAGGTGATATTCATACCAATCTGCTCAAGTCCTCCAAGTGGGATGATTTTTACCTTTTCGTGTCCCAAATTTCCAATATGATTGTTACGATGATTATTAAATTTCATGTTTATTTACGCACCTCCGCTAAAATTACGGCCTGTGCACGAATAAATATCGCTCAGACACTCCTTCGTCCGCCATCCGGCGCTTTATCTATCATCTGCCAAATTTGATACGTTCATTTTGTGACCTTCGTATGTCTGAGTTTTATCTGTACCTGCACACACCTCTTGTTACTCTAATTCAATGTCCATCTCATCCAGCAATGTCTCAAATACTTTCGACAGCGCTTCAAATTCATTATCTTCCTCGACAAATTCAAACACAGATTCCTGCGCCTCGCTATCGCTGAATGTTTCCTTTATAATATAAGCTTCGCCTTCCTCATCGGCGTCCTCAACCAAAAGGTAATTAATATTATTAATTCTTGTTTGTTCTACAACATAGAACGATAAAACTTCACCGTCCGGTGATAACATCTTAATACTTTCTCTCTGACTCATAAATGCCTTTCAGCCTTTCTTACTATCTAAATATCCTTGTAAAATATAAACGGCCGCCAGCTTGTCCACATAGGCTTTTCTGTGCTCTCTGCGCACGCCGCCCTCCATCAGTGTCCTTTCGGCAAAGACCGTACTCATCCGCTCATCCCAAAGTATCACAGGCAATCCTGTCCGGCGCTCAAGCATCTCCTTAAATGCCATCGTCGTCTCGCAGCGGCTGCCCTCTGAATTATTCATATGCTTAGGATAGCCAAGAACAATTTCTGACACGTCTTCGGCTGCTGCGATTTCTTCTATCCTTGCAAGTGTTTTTCTTAATTTATTTTCTTCTTTTCGCTCTATGGTCTCCACAGGCTGGGCAGTCAGCCCAAGTGCATCACTTAAAGCAACGCCCACCGTCTTTGTGCCATAGTCAAGTCCCAGTATCCTCATATCAACCTACTTTAAATTAACATCAATATAATTTTTGAGCAGTTCCTCTAAAATCTCGTCTCTTTCTACCTTCATAATAAGATAACGGGCGTTTTTATAGCTTGTTACATAAGTCGGATCCCCGGACATAATGTAGCCTACAATCTGGCTGACCGGATTATATCCCTTCTCTGTCAGCGCAATATAAACAGCCTCCAAAATATCCTTAACCGCAATGTCATTCTCATTTGTCACCTTAAAATACTGAGTATTTTTCATATCGGGCATTTCCTACACCTTACTTTCTTAAAAATTACATAGTTATCCCATGTTTTCCGAACCTGCTACCTATTATATTAATATATTATGCGGTAAAATTCAATCCATTCTTTCGCAAATTGAAAAATCTTCATAATTTTTGCCTGTCATCGTCCCACAAAGCACCTGATTTAAGTCCGCTTTCCCGCCTTCAAAAACCACTTTGATATATTCTTTACTATGACCGGTCACATAGGTTTTGCCATCAATCTCTATGATTTCCTCAGCGAGCACTTTAAGACATTTGTCCTTGTTTTCTTCAATATAGCGCGCTCGAAGCATTCTGTCCGCCTCAAGCAAAACTGCACTTCTTTTATTCTTTATCTGCTCATCCACCTGATTTTCCATAACCGCCGCCTTTGTTCCCTGACGCTTTGAATATTTAAAAATATGCATTTGGGAAAAGGCAATTTCGTTTACAAACTTTTGAGTTTTTGCAAATTCTTCTTCTGTTTCGCCCGGAAAGCCCACAATGACATCTGTCGTAATCGCAGGACGGTCAAAATACTTTCTCAAAAGTGCACAGCTCTCCCGATACTCTGCGGTCGTATATTTCCTGTTCATTCGCTTTAAAGTCGCATCACAGCCGCTTTGCAATGACAAATGAAAATGAGGGCATATTTTATCAATCGCAGAAAGCCGCTTCACAAAGTCCTCGGTGATAAGACGCGGTTCAAGCGAGCTTAGCCGGATTCTTTCAAGACCCGAAACGTTTGCCAGAGCTTCAATAAGGGCAATTAGATGATTGCCGTTATTTTTCTTTGCATCATATTCAACCCCTTCAAAGTCAAGGCCATAGGAGGAAATATGAATACCGGTCAGAACAATTTCCCTGTAGCCATTTTCTGCAAGGTGACGCACCTCACTGATAACATCCTCCGCCCTTCTGCTGCGCACCCTTCCTCTTGCATACGGAATAATACAGTAAGAACAGAATTGGTTGCAGCCATCCTGAATTTTAATATAAGCTCTCCTGTGCTCACTTGTCTCGTGAATAGACAAAGTCTCATAATCCGGTGTATGATTAATATCAATAATATCACTTGACGGCTTTGTGCCCTGAGCGCTCATATAACGCTCAACAATATTTACAATGTCCTTTTTTCTGTTATTGCCCACAACAATGTCAACCATCGAATCTTCCAAAAGCTTCTCCCCGGCTTCCTGAGCATAACATCCGGCAGCAACAACAATAGCGCCCGGATTTATTTTTTTTGCACGGTGAAGCATCTGTCGCGACTTCCTGTCGGCAATATTTGTCACTGTGCATGTATTTATGATATAAACATCCGCTGCCTCGTTAAAATCAACAATCTCATACCCTGCAGCTCTGAACAATTCATTCATCGCATCTGTCTCATATTGATTCACTTTACAGCCTAATGTATAAAACGCTGCTCTTTTCATTTACTCTCTCCTTTAATTTTTTAGGTTTAAAAGCTGCAACCGTATTGACTTTTTAGCCTCCTGAATGTAGTATATAAGTATATTAAGAAAATACTAACATTGAAGGGGAGTCCAACGTATGAAAACAGTAGAAATTTGTCTTGATTCAATCGATAAAGTAAAAGCTTTTGTCAATGAAATCACACGTTTTGACAGTGAGTTTGATTTAATCTCTGGCAGATATGTCATTGACGCGAAATCCATTATGGGTATCTTCAGTCTTGATTTATCAAAACCGATTACATTAAACATTCACGCAGAAAAGAATATCGACGAGATTATGAGCGTTATTAAGCCTTTTATCGTTGAATAATTTTTCTTTTTCTTCATATTCCCAAGGGCCGTATGCGTCTATGACGTATGCGGTTCCTCCTTTTTTACGGGAAATTTTTACAAATTTCCCGCTCTCACACCATTACGGCTCACAAACCATAATTTCTCTTTCGCTGACCGCTCTTTCAAGCATCTCATCAATCACATCCTCCAAGTGACGCTCTGACCGCTCAATTGCTTTCAGATTCGGCTTTGTTACCGGATGCTTTGCGACAAAAATTGTACAGCAGTCCTCAAACGGCTGAATAGATGTTTCGAAAGCCCCGATTTTTTCAGATATTGCCACGATATCGTTTTTATCAAAACCGATGACCGGTCTGTACACCGGTAATGTACATACCGCATTCGTTGCCGCAAGTGACTGCAGTGTCTGGCTTGCCACCTGACCAATACTCTCGCCTGTGATAAGGCCAAGCGCACGATTTTCTTTTGCAATCATTTCCGCAATCTTCATCATATAGCGACGCATGATAATCGTAAGCTCATCATGCGGGCATTTTTCATAAATAGCTAGCTGGATTTCAGTAAAATTAATAATATGCAGCTTAATCGGGCCGGAATAGCGCGCTACAATTTTTGCCAAATCAACGACTTTTTGCTTTGCACGTTCGCTCGTATAAGGCGGCGCATGAAAATAAGTTGCCTCCAAAACAACACCGCGCTTTGCAATCATATAACCGGCAACCGGACTGTCGATACCGCCCGATAATAAAAGCATTGCCTTGCCGTTGCTGCCTACAGGCATACCGCCCGGCCCCGGAATAGATTTTGAGTAAATATAGCCTTTACTTCTAAGCTCAATGTTGATGAGTACCTCCGGCTGACGCACATTCACAGAAAGTCCCGAAAATCTGTCTAAAAGATATTCGCCCATATCTGCATTAATTTCCATAGATACCTTCGGATAACTCTTGTCTGCGCGTCTTGACTCTACCTTGAAAGTGAAGTGCTTATCCTCATAAGCTTCCTCAATATAATCGCCGACCGTTTTTGTCAGATTTTCCCATGAATAATCCGTGCAATATACAACCGGACAAATCGCTACAATACCAAAAACCCGCTGCAATGCGCTGACAACTTCATCATAGTCATAATCTGACTTCATATTCACATAAATACGTCCCTGTTCCTTTGTTACCTCATATTCGCCTGTCCCCTTCAGTGAAAACTGAATTTGGCGAATCAGTGCATCTTCAAATAAATATCTGTTTTTTCCCTTTAAACCAATCTCACCATATTTAATTAAAAAAGCTTCATATCTAATCATCGTCTTCCTCCCGGAATATATCTTCTAAGTACCGGAACAAGCGCTTTAAGCTGTTCCATACAATAATCAAGTTCCTCTTTTGTCGTCTCAAGGCAGAGACTGAATCGTATTGTCGCATCAAGATATTTTTTATTAACACCGATGGCCTTTAACGTGCCGCTGATTGCCGGATGATTCGATGAGCATGCCGAACCTGACGAAACATAAACATTTTTCTCCTCAAGCGCATGCAAAAGCACCTCTGCCCGTATATTTTCAAAACTGGCACTAATCACATGGGGTGCCGGGCCTTTAGAAAAGCAATCGTTGCCGACAATGTCCGAATGTTCATCCCCGACCTCCAAAACCCGATGCTCAAAGCCGTTGATAACAACACCGTCAATTGCTTTTAATTTTTCCACAAATTCATCTCTGAGCTTATAAAGTCTTTCTGATTTTTCATCGAAATTTTTATAAACCTCCCGCGCAGCTTCACCGATACCCGCAATACCCGGAACATTTTCCGTCCCCGAGCGCATATCCTTTTGCTGACCGCCGCCGTAAATAAGCGGTTTGACCTTCACGCGGTCTTTAATATATAAAACGCCCACACCTTTCGGGCCATGAAATTTATGACCGCTTATACTGAGCATATCAATATTCAGGCGGGTCGGATAGATTTTCATTTTTCCAAAGCCCTGAATGGCATCCACATGAAATAAAATCTCGGAATTATAAGCTTTAATCATCTTGCCTATTTTATCTAACGGCTGAACCGTACCAATTTCATTATTGACACACATGACAGAAACGAGAATCGTATCCTTGCGAAGCGCTTTTTGCAATGCATCTAAAGACACAACACCTTTTTTATCTACCGGAAGATATGTAACCTCAAAACCCTGCTGCTCAAGATAAATGAGCGGATTATAGACAGAGGCATGTTCAATTGATGTCGTAATGATGTGCTTTCCGCGTCGGCAGTTGGCATAAGCTGAACCGATAAGCGCCATATTATTGGACTCTGTGCCGCCCGATGTAAAATAAATTTCCTTTTCCTGTACCTTTAAAATATCCGCAAATATTTTCTTTGATGCTTTAATATAATTTTCCGCTTCGACACCCTTCACATGCAGTGATGATGGGTTTCCAAAATTCTTTGACATTGTCTGCAGCATCACATCGCATACACTGTCATACACCCACGTTGTCGCCGCGTTATCTAAATAAGCCTGCATGAATCCTCTACCTCACTCATCTAATTCAAACATAAGTACTGCAAGCGCCGCAAGCCCGGCCGTCTCTGTTCTCAAAATACGTCTTCCCAGCGTTATCGGTACTGCGCCTGACTGCTTTGCCTGAAGCACTTCACTTTCATCAAAGCCGCCCTCCGGCCCGATAAATATTCCAATATGCTTTTTATCCTTCAAGCCTTTTATGACATTTCTTGAATAGTCCATGCCTTCTGCTTTTTCATAAGGAATAAGCACTGCCTCCATGGCGCCTGCCTGCTTGAGTGCATCGTTAAAACTCATCGGCGCTGCCACTTTCGGAATAATTCCCCGACCGGACTGCTTTGCCGCACTTTCTGAAATACCCTGCCACCGTGCCAGCTTTTTGGCCTCCTTTTTTGCATCTAATTTTACAATTGTACGCTTTGTGACGACAGGAACAATTTCATAAACACCGAGTTCAACCGCTTTTTGTATAATCAATTCCATCTTATCCGCTTTAGGAAGTCCCTGAAAAAGCGTGATTTTTGCAGGCAGCTCGACATAGGAGACCCATGAATTTTCTATATGTACAGTGACACTCTCCCGTCCCAAAACCCCAATCGTCCCGAAGTAATCCGTTCCGCAGCCGTCACTGACTGAAATTTCTTCACCGACATTCATGCGCAGCACATT
>CABUBX010000082.1 GCA_902489925.1 uncultured Lachnospiraceae bacterium
AGCATATTTTGTTGAAGTTTTTTATATTAACTAGCACAACAGGTTAACTTAGTAGATGTACTGCAGGTCTATATTCCAAATATTCAATCGGCAGGTGTAAAGTCAGCACCGCAGGGATTTACTGTTGAGGCGACAGATACGGATAGCTACGCCGGAGGCTACATAGGCTACGGCGGCGGTGTTCAGATTAAAGATTCGGATGTAACATCTTTAAAACATACAAAGGTGGAACCGCCGAGTGACAGTTTGGAATCTACCGATGGTAAGAGTTACTTCTCAGGAAATTCCAAGTATGCAGTCAAGGGTGGAAAATATGCCGGAGGCTATGCAGGCTGCGTGAACATTGATTCGGCTGCCGCAGTAGGCGGTGGATTAAATCTTCTTGACAATATTCAGTTAAACAGTATTTTGGAAGTGTTGAATGTTGTATGTTCGACAATTACCCGGTCTGATGTCAATGGCTGCGTTGGAGGTTATTCTGTATTGGCGGACGGAAGTGATGCTAATAATAAGAACTTAGGAAAAGCCGGAGGCTTTATCGGAGAAATGTCCGGTACAATTATTAAAGACAGTGATGCCAATTTATTTGCCTATATTATTGGGCGGGAGGCAGCCGGAGGCTATGTTGGAATTATGGAACCCGGAAATGTTGCGGCTGTGTTGAAAAGCACCAGTGTATTAGATGGCCTTTTGAATATAACAGATGGTCTTGCAAATTTGTTGCAGTCGTTCATTCCTATTATCGAAGATAGCCAGACAAGCAGTGTGCCTTGCGGCGGTGCCGTTCGTGCCGAGAATTTGACGGACAGTCAGTGTGTGAGAGGCCTTGCGGGAGGTTATGTGGGCTACAACCACGGCGGAAGAATTTTAGGCAATGCATCTGCGGACGGTAAGGAATGCGCTGCTATTCGCATACGCTCTGTTTATGGAGCTGAATTTTCGGGAGGTTTTACCGGATTGATGGAAACAGCCGATTTGACAGACACCGGAAACTTAAATTTCTTGTTCGGATTTTTGCAGACAAGCAATGTACTAAGTCTTCTTGGAGCTGTCTATCCAACTGAGACAAATACAGCTGTTTACGGACCACTAAGAAAAGTGGATATGGATACATGGAACAAGTGGGTTGAGGAAGTCGGCAGTAACGGTGTTTACGGCGACCAGTTCCCGAATAAACCGGTAGCTACAGAGAGTGAATTGCAGGCGTTAATTAAGCAATATGCCTACGGTTACAATGTCAAGGCAGGAAGAGCGGCAGTCGGAACCCAAGATATGGAGGCCGGTGTTGCCGGAGGCTATGTAGGACGTATGAAAGCAGGTGTTGTTACAAATGCCCATGCTTGGGATGCGAAAAATGTTATTGCCTACACAAGTGCCGGAGGCTTTGCAGGTGAGATGCTAACCGGTGGCGTTGCTAAAGTCGGTCAGTTGTCGCTGTTAGGTTTGAATATTACCAATTCAATCGGAGCTGTTCAGACTTTTGTTCCGGTGATAAGAAATTCGAATATTACCGGCTTCCGGTCGGGAATGACAGTGAAAGCATCGGGAATACCGGTGAAGTCTTCTACATTGAAAATAGAAAAGGTCGGTTATGCCGGAGGCTATGTCGGTCATATGGTTGGCGGACAGGTTTGGGGAAATTGGCAGACTGTGGCAAATTACAGTGCGACAGATGCAGTTCCGGATCCGAATAATCATCGTTGTTTTGTTGATAATTTGAGAAAAGTAGAAGGAACAAAGGCTGTGGGTGGTTTTGCAGGTCAGATTGACCCGGCAAGTGCAGCCTCCTTAGATACGGCAAGCAGCAGCGGATTGCTTGGCGGATTGTTACAAAATTTAATCAAGACACCGGGTGATTTGCTATCCTTACTCAAAGCAACAATCGCAACAGTGCATGGTGCAGATGTGTCCGCATGGGATGACTGGGGTATCGTTATTAACGGTGCCTATACAGATGATACGGGCAATACGGCCTATGCGAAGGCGGCAGGCGGCTTTGCCGGAGAAATCAACGGTGCTGTGATTGGAGAATTAAATCGGCCAAATAATGGTGTTCATGTGTCAAATGTCAGAAACGTGACAGGCGGTGAGTATGCCGGAGGCTTCTTTGGCTTGGCGGATGTGTCAGCGGTAGCCCAAATTAGTGATAATGGTAATACAAGTATTCTGGCATCGATCTTAAAGCCTGGTGAAACCGATGTGATGGATGCATTCCGGACTTATATTTATGATTCTGATGTGTCGGGCTCAGTCTCGGTAGGCTTGGAAATTCAGGCGCGAGACGGCAAAAAATATGAATATAAAAATGACCCGGTTTATAGTGGAAATGCCGGAGGCTTTGGTGGTGCCTTACTTAACGGCTCAGTGAAAGGCTCTGAAGTGACAAATCTTCGCAAGGTCAACGGATTGAACTATGCGGGGGGCTTTATTGGGCACATGGGAAAGAGCGGTACGGTCGATTTGGACAACTTAGGCGCACTGGGAGAATTATTGAGCGCAGGTGCGGGCGTGATGGACATCTTCGGTTCTCATGCAGATCACTGCACTGTTACCGGAGTGAAGGAAGGTTTTACCGTCCATAGTGATAATACAATAGATAGACAGAATAAATCAGAAATTGCCGGAGGCTTTACAGGATACTCAAATTTGGGCAGAATGTCAGGCAATACAGTGACTGGATTGAAGCAGGTGACAAGCGGACAGATTGCCGGAGGTTTCGCAGGAAAAACAAACTTTGCCTATTTTGCAAATATTAGTCTGGATTCGAACTTAGTCAAAGGTTTAGTAGGCGCTGTGAATGATATTTTAAAAAAGCTTTGGATAGGCGATTTACAAAAAGGCGATGTCATTAAAATTAACTTAGGCATTATTGAAATCAATGCACTGTATGATGGAAAACTAGTATCATTGAATCTGTTTGGACTTGATATCAAAGTCGGCTTGGCAGAGGATAAGAGTCTTGCAACAATCTATATAGGAGACAGTGAGATTAAAATTAATTGTTCTGATGGCGGTACCATTGATCAAACTGCATTGAGCAATGAAATTAATATTTCTCTGATTAAGGCGAATCGGACGAGGTTAGATTTTTGTACAGTAACCGGCGTGAAAGAAGGCTATGATGTCTATGGCGGCGGCGCCGGAAATAATACAAACGGCACAGGCGAATATGGAATTGCCGGTGGCTTTGTCGGATGGAATAACGAAGGTTTATTTAAAAACAATAATATGTATTATGCCGATGTTATTCGAGGTGCCAAAGGTTTGACAGGTCCTTTTACAGGAAAAGCAAGCTTGAAGTCCAATTGGGAGTTTAATGATATTGTAGGAATTGAGGGGGATGAAAATCGATATCGGATTTATCGTCACGGTAAGACAAATTATGAGGATTTATTCGGACAATCACATGAGCAGCTTGATGAGGGGCATGACGCAACGGGTGAATGGAAGAATATATTTACCATTCGTCATATGACAAAAGATAAGGTAGAGAAGTTTAAAGATTTAAAAGATGCGATTATGGGAAATCCAAATAGCTCGGCGGCGGAACCGGCGAATGTTTATATGGAAGACGGTGCGATGGCTGTGCTGATGGATAATATACCGACAAATCCTGTGGAACCGGAAAGTCCGGAACCGGAACCGGAACCGGATGTTCAAGACCCATGTAAGGATTTGATTGAGCTTCGTATTAAGAAGGTTTGGAAAGGGGACGATGAAAAAGACCGCCCGAATCAGATTGTCTTCCATATTACAAGAAGTTATGAAGTGAATGGAAAGGTAATCGCAGATGAAATCTTCAATAAAGAAGTGATTTTGAAAAAAGAAGACGCACAGACGTCGGATATATGGGAAAAGGTTCTTTCCGGACCGGAATTTACCGCATACCATGGCGGCAAGGATGGAGAGAAGTATTACTATACATACAAAATCAGTGAGACAAAGGTTGACGGTTATGAAACAACAATAACTTATCAGGGTGATTATCATTACAGCATTACCATAACAAATAAGAAAAAATGGTTTGATAGTCTTCTTCCTGAAACAGGCGGCATGGGAACAGCCGTACTTTACACGGTAGGTGTTCTGCTTCTTTGCTTTGTGACAGTAACGGGATACAAAAAAAGAAAAAGCAAAAGAAGACAGAGTAGCTATAGATAAAAACTTATAAAAGGAGAGAAAAACAATGAAAAAATTGAAACGTATGCTGGCAGTTTTACTGACAGTCATCATGACACTGGCAATGGCAACAACAGCCTTTGCAGCAGGAACACCAACGGGAAACTTGACTGTAAATGTCAATGAAGGTAACACATTAAAAGGACAGACAATTAAAGTTTATAAGTTGTTTGATTTGACAGTAGGTCAGGATAATGTTGGTAAGCATTATGCTTATAAAGTCAATGCAGAGTACAAAGCTGCAGTCGCAACAGCTTTAGGATTACAGGAGACTGCAACAAGTGAAGAGTTATACAACAAACTTGCTGGTTATAGAGAAAATTCTGCCGATATTCAGAAATTTGCAGATGACTTTACAGCAGCTGCAGTGAGTAATAAAACAGTCGCAACTGCAACAGCAGAAAAATTAGGCGATGTTAGAAGTCATACATTTCAAAACTTGGATTACGGTTATTACCTTGTTTATCAGACAGGAACAAAAGAAATTCAGTCATCTCTTATATCTGTAGATGATACAACAGTACCTGTCAACTTAAAGGGTGAGGCACCAAGTATTACGAAAAAAGCAGATAAAGAAACTGTTGAAATCGGACAAGTTGTAACTTACACAATCAAAGGCATCATTCCTGACACAACAGGTTATGACAGCTACGTTTACAAAATCAAGGATACATTAACAAAAGGTCTTGATTTCGTAAAAGATGCAGATGGTACGGTAGTAGATGATGCAAATGCATATCCTGTATCTGTAAAGATTGGTGAAGGAGTTGCTGAAACAAAGAATGCTGTATTAAGCGGAAATGGCAACCGCACAATGACTTTAGATTTGTCCACATGGATTAAAGAGCAGCAGACAAATAATAAGGGTGCTGAATTTACAGTAACATATTATGCAAAAGTAAATGCAAGCGCAGTTGTAACAGAGCAGAACAGCGCTCAGTTAGAATATGGTAACGACCCACAGAATACAACAACGACAACACCTTCTGAGGCAAAGACACCGACTTATCCGTTACAGATTCACAAATTAATCAAAGGACAGACGAGCAGCTACCTTGCAGGTGCAACATTCCGTATTTATGGAACAGAAGAGGATGCGAAAAACGATACAAATCCGATCGGGGTTAAAGGTTCTAACGGCAGTTACACAGTAGACAAGACATCTAAGGAATATGATATGGTATCTATCGGTGATGGAACAACTGTAGGCAAAGGCATGAACCTGAAATTAAACGGTCTTGCAGCCGGAATTTACTGGCTTGTGGAGACAGATGCGCCGGACGGATATAACGGCATTACTGCACCAATCAAAATTACAATCAAAAAATCAGCAACGGAAAATGTTGGGGAGTGGACAATCACCAAAGATAATACAGTAGACCCTGACCCTGATAAAATTATTGACGTAGAAAACAGTACAGGTACAATTCTTCCGGGAACAGGTGGTATGGGTACAATCCTGTTTACAGTTGTAGGTGTTGTGCTTGTCCTTGTTGTTGCGGCAAGCTTTGTAATCAGCAGAAGAAAACGTGCTTAATCGTTTTTGACGAAGTTTTAAGGATGAGAGGACTGCCTTTTGGCAGCCTTCTCATGCTTTTCATCATAACAGTAGGGAGAATGGAATAAAAATGCGCAGGAAAAAAAGAGAAATAAGAAAACGTTATATTGGAGATGTTTTGCGTGTGATTGGCCTTATTATTGCACTCTCCGTACTGTTATATCCTACAGTCAGCAACTACCTTTACGAAAAAAACGGCGCAAGGGTAATTTCTATTTATGATGAAGAGGCCGTGAGGTTAAATGAAAGTAAAAAATGGGAGATGATTGAGGCAGCAAGGCAATATAACGGCGAGCTTTTAGGAAACCTTGAATTGCTTGACCCCTTTTCACCGCTGAAAAAAGAAGTGGATGCGAGGTATCAAAGTCTGCTCAGCACAAACGAAGCCGGGATGATGGGCTATATAAGAATTCCCAAAATTGATGCAGAGCTGCCGATTTATCATGGGACAGAAGAAAGAATACTCCAGTCCGGTATCGGACATTTTGAAGGCACTTCCCTGCCTGTGGGCGGAGAAAGCAGCCATTGTGTGTTGACAGGGCATCGTGGACTTCCGTCTAAGATTTTGTTTACAGATTTGGATAAGCTGAGAAACGGTGATATATTTTACATTAAAATTCTAGGTGAAACCTTTGCTTATCAGGTAGACCAGATTCTTACGGTACTGCCGGAAGATACAAAGGCGCTGACGATAGCCCCGGGAAAGGATTATGTCACATTAGTCACGTGTACGCCGTACGCAGTCAATACCCACAGGCTTTTAGTCAGAGGCGTGCGAATCCCATATGAAGAAGCAATTCGTAAGGTGGAAGATGAAAAGATTACACCGACGCTGCCATTCCAGGTAAAACTTTTAATATTGGCAATCGTTATTCTGATTCTGATATTTATCGTTTATAAGATATGGAAAAAGACAAGAAAAAGGAAAGAAACAAGGAGAATTAGGAAATGAAGAAAAAAATAAAAAGGGGCACTTGCCTTTTTGCGATAGGAATCTTTATGCTTGCCGGCTTACTGATGCCGCAGCGCGTGTCCGCCGCGGAAAAGACAGGTTCATTGACGGTATACTATCACGGTGTGACGCCGGAAGGAAATGCCGTGGATTTGTCCGGCGCCGAATTTTCCTTATATAAAGTAGGGGAAAAGGTGAAAAGCGAATGGAAGTTGCAGGGCGATTTTGAAGCCGCGGCAGTCAATTTAACGGATATGAGCGCTTCCGGTCAGAGAAAGGCGGCAGAACAGCTCTATGCTTTTGCCGTTAAAGAAAAACTGGAGGGCGAAGTTAAGACAACAGGGGAAGACGGCAGGGCGGTTTTTTATAACTTATCAAAAGGATTTTATCTGTGCGCATCCGCAGATGATGTAGCCTGTGGCAATGGTACTTTTCATTCAGCACCATTTCTTGTTTTCATTCCCGAAGTTGATGCCGACGGCAATTGTGCTTACGACGTAACGGCAGAGCCTAAGAATGAATGGAATCAGGGAGACGAAAATCCGCCGGAAACGAAACCGGAAAATCCACCGGAGGCGAAGCCGGAGAAACCGGATGACAACGCCACACAGACAGGCGATGATACGAATATTACACTTTTGGGCTTTCTTATGACAGCGAGTATGCTCGTGATTATCATCGGCGCAAACAGAAAAATGTATCACTGAATAAAGAATTAAAACAAGCTTTAATCAAATAAGGCTTGTTTTTTTGTACTCTTTTTTCATGTATATTTTCTCATTTTTTCCACATCCTTTAAGAAAGGCATAAAGTTTTCGTGCCGGAAAAGTGAGGTCTTTTTTTAATGGAAAGTTTTAAGATAAAGCCGGAAATTTATTTTGGCAGCGGGGCGGTGGCTACTTTGGCAAGATATGCGCAGCAAAAGGTATTTATAGTGGCAGACCCCTTTGTTGTAAAGTCCGGGATGCTTTCGCTTGTCACCGGGCAGCTTAAAGGGTGTGACATTGAAGTTTTTGATGAAATTGTGCCGGACCCGCCCCTTGAAGTCATTGCCAAAGGGATTATAGCTTTTGAGAATTTTTTGCCGTCGGTTGTTGTTGCTGTCGGCGGCGGTTCGGCGATTGATGCGGCAAAGGCGATAAGATATTTTTCAAAAACAGGCGGGTCTTGCGGGCTGGCAGCGATTCAGACAACGAGCGGTACAGGTTCGGAGATGACAAGCTTCACTGTGCTGACCGATAAAAAAACGGGACAAAAGTATCCGGTTGTCAGTGATGCACTGCTGCCGGAAATGTCGGTTTTGGATACGGAATTTGTAAAGAGTGTGCCAAAGTCTGTGGCGGCAGATACGGGCATGGATGTTTTGACCCATGCCATTGAGGCTTATGTCTCAACAAAGGCTTCGGCATTTACGGACGCTTACGCCGAAAAAGCGGTGGCCTATGTTTTTTCGTATTTGGAGGCTGCCTGCGGCGGCGATATGTTTGCAAAGGAAAAAATGCATGAGGCCTCGGCGATGGCAGGCATTGCCTTTAATATGGCTTCCCTTGGGGCAAATCACGCCATTGCCCATAATCTTGGGGCGAGACTTCGATTGCCCCACGGACGCGTGAATGCGATTTTGCTGCCCTATGTCATTGCGTTTAATGCAGGGCTTTGGGGCGGCCGGCGTACAGACAGTTTAAAACGCTATGCCGTCCTTGGCCGCATTGCTTTAGAAAGCGGAAAAAATACAGGCGCATGGCACGCAAGCGATGAGGACAGCGTGCGGGATTTAATTGCAGGGATTCGTCAGCTGATGACGCGCCTTGACATGCCTGTAAGCTTTAGGGCGTGCGGTATTGATATGGATTTTATAAAGAGCATTGAATGTGAGGCGGCAAAGGGCGCACTGTCAGACGGCTGTATGGCAACAAATCCGAGAAAGGCCGACGAGGGGCAGCTGATGGAAATTATTGAAAAAAGCAGTGAGGGGCGATTATGGCAGCAGAGACACTTTTAAGTGCGGGCATTGATATAGGGACGAGCACGACCCAGCTGATTTTTTCACAGTTTACGCTTGTCAACCGGGCTTCGGATTATGCAGTGCCGAGAATTGAAATCGAAGATAAAAAAATTATTTATAAGAGCCGTATTTATTTTACACCGCTGAAATCCCAGAGGGAAATTGACGGTGAGGCGCTTGTAAAAATTATCGAAGGAGAGTATGCGCGTGCCGGCATCCGACCGTCAGAGGTGAAAACAGGGGCGGTCATTATTACAGGTGAGACGGCGCGCAAGGAAAATGCGCAGATGCTCGTCCAAAAGTTTTCAGAGCTGGCGGGAGATTTTGTTGTTGCTGCGGCAGGGCCTGATTTGGAGGGTATACTTGCCGCAAAAGGCGCCGGGGCGGACGTGTATT
This sequence comes from uncultured Lachnospiraceae bacterium, assembly GCA_902489925.1. Taxonomy (GTDB): domain Bacteria; phylum Bacillota; class Clostridia; order Lachnospirales; family Lachnospiraceae; genus Scybalocola_A. The sequence continues at coordinate 9,091 of CABUBX010000082.1, forward strand.
CAAAAGAGTACCGGCTTTTGACTTTGAATATCGATATCGGCGGCGGTACGAGTAATTTTGCGCTCATAAAAAACGGCAGTCCTTATGATACGGGCTGTCTTGATATCGGCGGGCGGCTCATTAAGTTT
>CABUBX010000083.1 GCA_902489925.1 uncultured Lachnospiraceae bacterium
ATATCGCAGACAGTTTTGAAGCTGCAAAAAAATGGGTTTTATAAATTTTTCTTTACATTTTAAAAAAATTAGAATAGAATAAGAGAGTATTTTTTTGATGTAAAACATCAGGATGCCCGTTGAATGAGACAAAATTACAGTAAGGAGATGGCTTTTATATGGTAAGAGCAGTTGTTGGTGCAAACTGGGGCGATGAAGGTAAGGGAAAAATTACGGATATGCTGGCAGAGGATTCGGATATTATTGTGCGTTTTCAGGGCGGAAGCAATGCGGGACACACAATCGTAAATGATTATGGAAAATTCGCGCTGCATATTTTACCTTCAGGTGTTTTCTACAATCACACAACAAGTATTATTGGCAACGGTGTGGCATTAAATATTCCGTATTTATTCAAGGAAATTGAAGATATTGTAAGCAAGGGCGTGCCTCGTCCGAAGATTCTTGTATCAGACAGGGCGCAGATTCTTATGCCGTATCATATTTTATTTGATGCTTATGAAGAAGAACGCCTAGGCGGCAAATCTTTTGGCTCTACAAAATCCGGTATTGCGCCGTTTTATTCGGATAAATATGCAAAGATTGGATTTCAGGTCAGTGAGCTTTTTGATGAAGACGGCTTAAAGGAAAAGGTCAACCGTGTTGTTGATATGAAAAATGTGCTGATTGAACATCTTTATCATAAAGAGCCGTTAAATGCCGATGATATTTATGAGACCTTGATGGAATATAAAGAGATGGTTAAGCCGTATGTATGCGATACGGCAGCTTATCTTTACAAAGCCATTAAGGATGGGAAAAAGGTGCTTTTAGAAGGCCAGCTTGGCTCGCTTAAAGACCCGGATTTCGGTATTTATCCAATGGTGACATCTTCGTCGACATTGGCTGCATACGGTGCAATCGGTGCAGGTATCGCACCGTATGAGATTAAAGATATTATTACAGTTGTTAAAGCTTATTCGAGTGCAGTCGGTGCAGGAGAATTTGTTTCTGAAATTTTTGGCGATGAGGCTGATGAGCTTAGACGCAGAGGCGGTGACGGCGGCGAATACGGCGCAACGACAGGCCGTCCGAGACGTATGGGATGGTTTGATGCTGTTGCCAGCAGATACGGCTGCCGTATGCAGGGGGCAACTCAGGTGGTGCTTACGGTGCTTGATGTGCTCGGTTATCTCGATACACTGCCGGTTTGTGTCGGTTATGAAATCGACGGTAAGGTGACAAAGGATTTCCCGACAACGCACAATTTAAAGAAAGCAAAACCGGTATATGAGTACTTGCCGGGATGGAGGTGCGATATTCGCGGCATTAAGACCTATAAAGAACTTCCGGAAAATTGCCGTAGATATATTGAGTTTATCGAAAAAGAGCTTGAAGTACCGGTGACAATGGTTTCAAACGGACCGGGAAGACATGATATTATATATAGATAAAAAATATATATGCAAAAAGAATCAGACCCCTTGATTTAAGGGGTTCTGATTCTTTTCGCGTAATAGTCGGGTTTTTCGCCGGTAACGGTTTTAAAAGCCCGTATAAAATGAGCAGAGCCACTGTAACCGACAGCTTGGGCAATTTCATAGATTTTCATATTTGTCTCGGTTACAGGCGGTTTTTGCTTGTTTATCACCATTAAATATCGAGAAAGATGATAAAGGCTTCCTTTTAAATCATACGTATTCAATGCTTCAAGAATTTTTTGAAGATACAAGTCCTTACTTTTAATGTCATCGTATGTAAAAGTGACATTTTCTGTGGGAATATCATAGTGTCACTGTGACTGCAGTACCTTGGTATAATTGGCTTTCAATTATTAAATCGTACTCTGAGCCGTAGTAAAGCTGGATTCTCTTTTTTATATTTTTTAAGCCGATGCTTTTAAAAGCTGTATTTTTATCATCAAGATAATCACGGAGTAAATCAAGCTGTTCTTCCGGCATACCGTTACCATTATCCGATACAGTGAAAATAAGTTTTTTATTGCTTTTATATCCCTGTATTTGAATTGTGCCCTGTGCAGAGCTGTTTTCAAGACCGTGATTCACACTGTTTTCGACAAGGGGCTGCAAAAGTAGTTTTATAATGTTACAGTGCATAATCGATGGCTCAATATAGGTGTGAACATCAATATTTTGATAGCGCAGGCGGATTAGACGTATATATTCCTCAAGATGGAGACATTCTTGCTGTACAGTGACAATATTTGAGGTATCTGATACGCCGTATCTTAAAATTTTTATCTTTCAGCACTTGATAATAGATTCCGTTATATGTTGCACCCGATTGATTTTTTATTGTTTCAAAAGAAAGATTATTCAGACCTTTGGAAGAAAACAGCAGTTTTCCGTCACTGTCAAAACATGCAAATTGTTGCGTGTCAAATATTTTGTGCCTTTCAAAGGCCATGGAAATGTCGGAAATATCCAGCCCGGCAATGGTAATGCAGGCCGGATTGTTGGAAGTAAGATTATTAAGCTGTCTTCCTGCGAATAAAACATTGCCGTTAATATCATAACCAAGGGCTTTAACTTCGTCCTTTGTGAAGAAGGATATTGAGCCGCCCCTGTTACGTATGGGCTTAACCCATGTGTTGTAGTCTAAGTTTTCCAATAAAAAGTAGTGTGTATTATTATATTTGTATGCTAATACTTCCCCGGAAGGTGAAAATAGGAATAGGGCATTCAAATCGGGAAAGAGCAAATTAATCTGATAATATTTTAAAGAAATTTTATTTAATTCCGAATATCCGAGAACTGTATTAAATACAATTATCATTACCGTATTCTCAAGTCTCGGTGTTATCGCTTTGATTCCTCTTGTTTCGTATGCGATTACGAGAAATATGAAGACATGTAAATACTACAAATTTTTGTATTTCTTTTTGCTGATGGGGATTTTTGTACCGTTTACAGCAAAAATGCTGCCGCTGATTAAAGTTATGTCCGTGATGGATATGTTAAATATTGTGGGATTTATTATTATTTATGTTGCAAGTGCAGTATGCGAGGGTGTATTCTTATATGTAGCATTTATTCAGGGAATACCGCAGGAACTGGAGGAGGCGGCCTACATCGATGGTGCATCAACCTTAAAAACATACGTCAGTGTTGTTTTTCCTCTTTTGAAGCCGATGACGGCGACAGTGCTTATTAAAAACGGCTTGTGGTTTTGGAATGATTTTTTACTGCCGCTTCTGACCTTAAATAAGTCGGCAGATAACTGGACATTGACTTTGTTCCAATATAACTTTAAGACGACGCATGCAGTCAATTATCCGATGGTTTTTGCGGCCTTCCTGCTTTCGATGCTTCCAATCATGATTTTATATGGATTTATGCAAAAACAAATTATTGGCGGCCTGACAACAGGGACTGTAAAGAGCGATAGGAGGAAATGAGAATGGAATTGGCAATAGCAACAGATTTTGCGGGCGAGAGCACACGCCTTGAGGATATCGAAGATGTGCTGAAGAAAATATCTGAGGCGGGATTTACCCATGTTCATTGGTGTCATGAATGGGAGGGAGATTACATATACTCCGCCTATGAAATGCAGCAGATTAAAGAATGGATGGATAAGTATCATTTGAAGGCAAAGGCGCTTCATGCCACTAAAGGCTCAAGACGAAATGTGAATGTAATGGACGGCCATTACAGACGGGACTATACATCGGATTGGGAATTTAACAGAAAGGCCGGTGTGGAGTTGATTAAAAACCGTGTAGATATGGCAAAATGTCTTGGTGCCGGCGAAATTGTACTTCATCTCTATGTGCCGCATTTGACAATACAAAAACAGCCTGAGCTTATGGAAAAGTTTTACGGTCAGGTCAAAAAATCTTTGGACGAGTTGTGTCCATATTGTATGGATTGCGGCATAAGGATATGTCTTGAAAATCTTTTTGATATGCCGGGGGATATTGTGCTTAATCAATGGGACAGATTACTGCCTCAATATCCAAAAGAATTTTTGGGTATTTGTCTTGATACAGGTCATGGTTTTATGAGCTGGGGTAATCAGCTCTCGGAAATTATAAAAAAGTACGGTGAGAGAATTTATGCGGTGCACCTTCATGATAATTATGGTACAGTTGATTTTCATTTGCTTCCGGGTGAGGGGGCTGTTGAATGGAAAGCGGTCATGAAAGCTCTTAAAGATTCTGCCTATGAGCTGCCGCTGCTTTTGGAGTTAAATAGCTGTGGACAGGATACAGACAGTTTTCTTAGAAAAGCATATAAGGCCGGAAAATGGCTTATGGAGACATTTTAGATAATCTTAATAAATATTTTACACTGAAAACATCATAACTTCACATTTGCCGCATACAATATATGTAGACGATAGGATAACAGGAGAGGGTATTAATTTAAGGAGGTTTAGTCTATGTATGATGAAGCTTATGTTGAAGAAACAAGACTTGTACGGACAGAGGAATATAAAAACATTATCGGAAAGAAGCCGGGAAAGGTTTTTAATCTCTGGAAGGTTTATTTTAATAAAGAGATTAATTATCTGAGAACAGCCGATGAAAAACAGCAAAATTTTGACTGCTATTCAATTAATATAAAGCGGCCGGATGACAGCAGGTTTCAAGTTGAACGGCAGAGTTTTAGGGAGGGAACTTACTATAGCTCATATACATATGTTGATAAAGCACAATGCGAAAAAATTTTGTGCGGTGATGTTCAATGGATGAAGGATTGTCAGGATGCGCTTTTAGAAGAACTTTATGTTCAGATGACGGTGAATTGCATCAGTCCGGGGGTTATTGTCCGGTATGAGCGGGAGATTTATCGTATGCACGGAAGCAGTGATATGATTATTTTTGATAAATCAATTCAGTCCTCATATGATTTTGATTCACAAGATGTTTTAAAAGGCTGCGCAGCGATGAAGGAACGACTTCAGAAAGACTGCATTGTTATGACTTATCATAAACCGATTCTCGTACCGAGAGTCATTGCCAGTATTTTGAATTTTAAAGAAGGTAAAAAAATTATTATGGAAAGCTGAAAGTAGCGGTGTCTTTGGCACCGCTATTTTCCTTTCCTTTTTCTTCCTTAATACTTGTATCGTACCATACAGTAATGATATAATGAAATATAATGTATACAAAAGATGAGAGGTGTGGTGAGCAAAAGTGAAAGAAAAAATCAGTTTATTGGCTAAAGGTATTTTTGAATATGAAAAACCGGAGGTTGCTGTTTCGACAGAAAAAATAGAGCTTGAGATAGAAGCCGGGAAAAGCTTTGAGGGCTTCTTTGAGATAAGCAGTATCAATGGTTATGAAATAAGAACAAAGGCCTTCTCATCGAATAAGCTTATGCAGCTTAAATCCAATGACTATTGCGGAGAGAAGATTCGGGTAAATTATATATTTGATGCATCAAGGCTTGAGATTGGTGAGGAGATATCCGGCCATATAAGTATTATAAGCAATGGCGGTGAAATCGAAGTACCGTTTTCGGTACATATTTGTCAGCCGTTTTGCCATACAAGTATCGGCGTTGTGAAGGATTTGGCACAGTTTACAAATCTTGCCCAATCAAACTGGCATGAAGCGGTGAAGCTTTTTTATTCGGCAAATTTTGAACGGGTATTTTTAGTAAATAAAAATTATGCGCATATATACGCAAAGCTTATTTCCAGCCGCAACCCAAATCAGGCGCTGGAAGAATTTTTGTGTACGATTCGAAGAAAAGGGAAGATAGAGCTTAAGATTGTCCGGGATAGTATTGAATTTTCAGATGTGACGGAGATGTTTAGCGAGCGGCTTGTTATTGAGAAAAACCAGTGGGGCTATCAAAAGCTTTTTGTGGAAACAATCGGAGATTTTATACAGGTCTATAAAAAGGAAGTGACAACCGAGGATTTTTTAGGCAGCTATTATGAGCTGGAATATATGATAGACCCTTCGCTTTTTACAACGGGCAATAATTACGGAAAAATCATTGTCCGTACACAGTTTCAGACGCTGGAGATTACAATCAGCTGCTTAAGAAGCCGGGTAAATCGTGCTGTTTGTGCCGAGCGGGAGGTACAAGACAGTGTTTTTCATATGATGGAGGATTACGTAAAGCTGTGCATGGGACGCATAGACAAATCAAAGTGGATACGCCAGACAAGGGAAAATGTCGATTGCTGTCAAAATAACAGCAAGGATGCGGTGTATGCGCTCTTTGAGGCACATTTTTCGCTGATTGCAGGTGAGCGGGAAAATGCGGCGCAGATTTTAAATAATTTAAACGGCAGAGAGCTTCGCCATAAATCAGCGACAGGCTATTGCTATTATTTATATTTAAGCGCATTATCCAGAGAGGAGGAGTCCTATACAAAGTTTGCAATCAGTAAGATTGATGATTACTATGAAGGACGCTATAACGACTGGCGCCTTTTGTGGATGAAGCTTAAACTGGCAGGCAATCGCATATCTATGGCAAAGCGTTATGGGATGATTAAAGAGCAGTTTGACAGAGGCTGTATCAGCCCGGTGCTTTACTGGGAAGCGGCGATGGCTGTCAACAGTCAGCCGGCTCTGCTTCGGGAGTTTGATGATTTTGAGATTCAGCTTGTCGCATGGGGAACAAAAAAGGATTGCCTTGACAGAGATGTGATTTATCAGTTTGCGGATGTGGCGGCAAAGGGGCGGAGATTTTCACAGTTGGCACTGCGTGTTCTTATGAGCCAATGTGAGATATTTGAAAGTAAAGAGCTTCTTCTTGGTGTCTGTGCCCTGCTTATCAGAGGCAATAAAGTTGACAGCTGTTATAATCAGTGGTATCGGCTTGGTATAGAGTCTTCGCTGAAACTCAAAGGGCTTTATGAGAACTATATGTACTCTCTTGATGAGACGGCGGATAATAAACTGCCGATTGCAGTATTGATTTATTTTACTTACGATAATCAGTTGAGCGCATCTAAAAAAGCGTGTCTTTATGCCTATATTATTAAAAACAAAGAGAACTTAGAGAGCATTTACAGAGATTATGAAAATATCATGAAGGCATTTACATATGAACAGCTTTCAAAGGGAAGTATCAGCCGTGATATGGTCGTCCTTTATGCCCATTTTATTGATAAAGATAAGCTGACAGGGAAAACAGCGGCCCAGCTGCCGAAGGTGCTTTTTAAATATGAAGTCCATGTCAAAAATCCGTGGATACACAGTGTTATAGTATCTCACCGGGAGATGACGAATGACTGTGAATATCCGGTTATTGGCGGTTTTGCCTATGTCGATATTTATATGGAGGATTATCTGCTTGTTTTTGTAGACAGACTCGGCGGACGCTACAACGGCTCAGTGGACTACACAATTACGCCGCTGTTGGATGCAAATAGCTATATTAAGCCGTGCTATGCCTTAAACCATGAAAATCCGATGATTTTAATGAATCGCAGCGAGCGCGCTATTAAGTATCAGAAAAGCGATGATGCTTCGATTGATATATATAAGCAGACAATTAAATTGACAAATGTCTGTCAGCAGTACCGAAAGAATATTTTGAAAAATCTCATTGATTATTATTATGATAATTATGAAGGTGAGACACTTGAGAAGTATTTGCTGAAGCTGGATATAAGCTTGCTTGACAGCGATGAGCGCGGCAATATTATTGAGTATTATATTCAAAGAAGTCTTTTTGAAAAGGCCTATGATGCCATTGTGACTTACGGGTATGAAAATATTCAGGATAAAAAGCTGATGCGGCTTTGCTCGAAGATGATTCGCGATAAGGGAATGTTTGAGAATAAGCTTTTGATTGAGATGTCTTACTATGCTTTTTCCTGCGGCAAATATGATGATATTACTTTGGAGTATTTAATTAAGTTTTACTTAGGAACGACAAAAGATTTATATAACATATGGAAAGCAGCTAAAAACTTTGAGGTCAATGCTTTTGAATTGGAGGAGAAAATCCTTTGTCAGGTGCTTTTTGCCGAAATGGATACGGACTACAATGTGGAAATATTTGAATCTTATTACAAGATGACGCCGGATACACGTATTGTCAGAGCTTTTCTGACGTATTATTCCTATCAGTATCTTGTGGAGGATAAGGATATTCCAAAGCAAGTTTTTAAGTATATTGAAATTGAGTGTGACCAGATGTCCGGTGCGGCGGATGTATGCTGCTTGGCGCTTCTGAAATATTATGCGCTGGAAGACGGACGTGAGGAGGGGCATCGCCAGTGGATGCTTACAAAGCTGAGTGAGTTTATTGAGCGCGGCATGATATTTCCATTTTTTAAAAAGTTTACATATATTCATGAATTGCCGAAGGAGATTGTGGATAAGACTTATGTGACATATAAGACAAATCCGAAAAATGTTGTGACTATCCACTATATACTGGAGGATGGCAGTGACAATAAAAATGCTTACAAAGAAGAAGAAATGAAAAAGGTTTTCGGCGGCATTTTTGTTAAGGCATTTACACTTTTTAAAGATGAAAAGTTAAAGTACTATATTACAGAAAGCAATGATTTTGAGCAGAAGGTGACCCAGAGCCGTATTGTTGACAACAGCGGTGACGGGGACTTTGACAAACCGATAGAAAATGGCCGTGACTGGCTCAATAAGATGATACAGCTTGCTGATGACGGCAATATGGCGGATATGAAGCATGAGATGGCGATGTATGAAGAAAAGCGCTTTTTGACAAAGAAACTGTTCAATTTGATTCAGTAGAGGTAGTTACATGGAAAGTAATAAGAGAAATTTAATTATCGGCTATGATTTGGACAGTGAATGTTCGCAGATTAGCTGGTTTAATGAAAAAAAAGGTGAGCCGGAAAGCGTCTGCATTGTGGAAGGGCGAAATGATGCTTCACGTATTCCGACGGTTCTATGCCGCGTAGGCAGTCCTTCGGAAGAAAAATGGCTGTTTGGAGAGCGGGCGAAGGAGGCTGCCGCTCAGGGGCAGGGGACTTTGATTACAGGCTTTTTAAACAGTTATGACACTTGCCCGGAGATGACAGTGGACGGCGAAAAGTTTACGAAAAAAGAATTGATGTCTATTTTTGTGAGAG
>CABUBX010000084.1 GCA_902489925.1 uncultured Lachnospiraceae bacterium
TCTGTTGCCGAAGGCAATGTTTCCGGCAATGTCTCCGGTGTGTTTGATTTTCCGCAGCCTGCTAAAAGAAATGCACAGCACATGCCAAAAGCGGCAGCTTTCATTAATTTGTTTTTTTTCATCATACATACGCCCTTTCTCTCTGGAAACTTTATCATAAATTCCTGGCAAGCCAAAAACTTACAAATCAACATTAATCATAATTGTGGCAGGCAACCATATGTCCCGGCGCCGCCTCCTTCATCTTTGGTATCTCCTCGGCACATCTTGATGTCGCATACGGACATCTCGTGTGAAAACGACATCCTGACGGCGGATTAATCGGACTTGGAATATCCCCCTCGATACCACTTTTTTCTTTTTCCCGCGCCTTTTTAGGGTCTGCAATCGGCACGCTGTTTAACAGCCCCTGCGTGTACGGATGCAGCGGATGTGTATAAATCTCGTTTGAATCACTCATCTCAACAAGCTGCCCCAAATACATGACACCGATATCATCGGATACATAACGCACCATTGATAAATCATGTGCAATAAATAAATAGGATATTTCCTTTTCCTGCTGATAATCTTTTAAAAGATTAATCACCTGCGCCTGTATGGATACATCCAGTGCCGAAATCGGCTCATCACAAATGACAAGCTTCGGCTGAAGAATCAAAGCTCTTGCAATACCGACACGCTGACGCTGTCCTCCCGAAAATTCATGCGCATATCGATTTGCGTGTTCCTTGCTTAATCCCATTCGCTCAAGCATAGGAAATACATATTCATCCGCCTCTGACTTTTTCTTAATCAGTTTATGAGCCACAAGCGGCTCTGAAATAATATCACGAACCGTCATCCTCGCATTCAGCGAAGCATATGGGTCCTGAAAAATCATCTGCATTTTCTTTCGTATCGGCTTTAATGCCTTCTGATTCAAATTTGTAATGTCATCGCCATCAACAATAATTTTTCCTGACGTCGGCTCATACAAACGGATAATCGTTCTTGCACAGCTTGATTTCCCGCAGCCCGACTCTCCGACAAGCCCAAGTGTGCGTCCTTTTTGAAGCTTAAAAGATACATGGTGAACCGCATGAACCACCTGACCTTTTCCCACTTTAAAATATTTTGTCAATTCATTGACTTCCAATATCACATTCTGTTCCATAGTCCTGCCCCTTACTCTGCAAACGGATTATTCTCTTTAGGTGCCTTCGAATCAAGCATCCAGCAGCGGGATTTATGTCCCTTAGAAATTTCAGTAAATTCAGGAAGTTCATCCGCACATATATTTCTAGCATAGGCACATCGCGGTGCAAACGGACATCCCTTAGGCGGATTTGTCATATCCGGCGGTGAACCTGGAATAGGTACAAGACGTTCTTCCTTATCTTGATTCATTTTAGGAATCGAAGCCAAAAGTCCCAATGTATAAGGATGCTTCGGTTCTTCAAAAATTTCTTCAATCGAAGCTGTTTCCATCACAAGACCGCCATACATAACCACAACTCTGTCACAAAGCTCGGCAACAACGCCAAGGTCATGTGTTATAAACATAATACTTGTGCCAAACTCCTGCTGCATGCGACGCATCTGCTTCAAAATCTGGTCTTGAATCGTCACATCAAGTGCCGTTGTCGGTTCATCCGCAATCAACAGCTTCGGTCTGTTGGCAAATGCCATCGCAATCATCACACGCTGACGCATACCGCCCGAAAACTCATGCGGATAGGCATCATAGCGTTTCTCCGGTTCCGGAATACGAACCATTTTAAAAAGCTCAAGCACCTCTTTTTTTATTTCATCTTTTTTCTTCTCGGGATGATGCACAGTAATCATCTCTGCTACCTGCTTACCGACAGTAATCAACGGATTCAGTGACGACATCGGGTCTTGAAAAATCATGGCAATCTCCTCGCCTCTGATTTTCTGCATCTTCTTTTTGCTGACCTTCACAAGATTCTCATCCTCAAAAATAATGCGGCCCTCCTTAATCTTTGCCGTATCGGCCAAAAGTTTAAGAATCGACATTGATGTCACACTCTTTCCGCTGCCGGATTCACCGACAATACCAAGGATTTCACCTTTATGCACGCTAAAGCTGACACCTCTGACGGCCTGAACCTCACCATTCCCCGTAAAAAAGGATGTTTTTAAATTGTCTATCTCTAATAAAACCGGTTCCATAAGCATTCTCCTATTTTTTTAATTTCGGGTCCAACGCATCTCTTAAACCGTCACCTACAAAGTTAAAGGCAAACATAATGATACAAATTACAAGCGCCGGTATAAAAAGCTGGTAAGGACAGGTTTTCAGTCCTTCCATGGCATCATTACACATCGTACCTAAGCTTGCCAGCGGCGGCTTAATACCAATTCCGAGATAGCTTAAAAATGCTTCCATAAAAATTGCAGAAGGTATAAGCATCGTCACTGTAACAAGAATTGAACCGAGCGCATTAGGTATTAAATGACGCATCAATATATGTCCTGTAGAGGTTCCGATTGACTTTGCCGCCATAACAAACTCCTGATTTTTAAGGCTCAGCACCTGACCTCTGACGACTCTTGCCATATCTACCCAATAAACACTGCCGATTGCAATGATAATACTCTGAAAGCCATTTCCCAAAAATACCATAATTAAAATGACGTAAAGTACAAGCGGTATCGTACTTATGATATCTACAATTCTCATCATTATCGTATCAATATTGCCGCCTATGTATCCGGAAATACCTCCGTATATCACACCGATAACCATATTTACCGCCGCAGCAATAAATGCAACCATCAGTGATATTCTCGCACCGTACATCAGTCTTGTAAAAATGTCTCGTCCAAGACTGTCTGTACCGAGAATATATGATTTGTTCCATACATGTGACTGAGCAAAAACCGCTCTCGTTTCAGGGTCTGCAATAAGATACGGTTTAGAGCCGTAATAAAGTGCGACTTCTTTGCCCTGGTCATCAAAAATTGTCATTTTCTTGTCAGCTTCTTCACGAATACGTGTCAGCTGATTACCCAAAGTTCCATCTTCATTGACTTTTAAAACTTTTAAAGACTGCGTAATATATAAGTACCCTTCCGACGGACTTTCAAACACCTTCATCAAAGGGGGAACATTAACAACTTCAAGCTTTTGGTCCGAGTAGCTGTAATCAGTGAAAAACGGTCCCGCAAAGGCCAGCACCATCATCAGTACGATAATAATAAAACCTGCGATTGCCGTCGGTTTCTTTCTGAAACGGTACCATACATCTCCCGCAAAGGTTCTGCTTTTTCCCCATATTTTCTCTCTGTCATCGTCCGATGGTTTGAGCATTTCCCATTTCTTTTCCATGCTGCTATCTCCTTCTACTCATATTTGATTCTCGGGTCAATGAGACAATAGAAAACATCAACAACAAATGTCATAACCATTAAAAATGTGGCATAAAAAATTGTCATACCCATAATTGTTGTATAATCTCGCTGAGTTACACTGTCCACAAAATAAATTCCCATTCCCGGAATTGCAAATATTTTTTCAATAACAAAGCTTCCGGTAAGCAATCCTGCGATTGTTGGCCCAAGCACTGTAATTATCGGAATCATCGCATTGCGAAGTGCATGACGCGTAATGACTTTGCCTTCCGACAATCCTTTGGCTCTCGCAGTTCGTATGTAATCCTGTCCCATAACCTCAAGAAGACTGGAACGCATTAACCTTGTAATATAGCTGACCGAGTACCCGCCCAAGGCAACTACCGGAAGTATGTAGCTTTTCCATGAGTCCAATCCATAAGTCGGAAGTACATTCAGCTTAAAAGAAAATACATAAATCAAAATCGAGGCAATAACAAACGACGGTATTGTTACACCGACTGTCGCCAGCCCCATCAGCAGCATATCCTGCCACTTTCCGTTTTTTATCGCCGCCAGTATTCCCATAGGAACCACCGCAACCAAAACAAACACAATCGTTACGACACCCAGTTTTCCTGAAACCGGAAAACCACTCTCGATAAATTCATTCACTGTCTTGCCTACATACTTGTATGACGGTCCAAAATCACCGTGAACCACACCGCCAAGATAAGAAAAAAACTGCTCATGCAGCGGTGCATCCAAATTGAATTTTGCATTCAGTGCAGCTTCTACTTCCTCTGACACCTGTTTATTGCTTGTAAACGGCCCTCCGGGTATCGCATGCATAATTGTAAATGTCAGCAGAATGATAAGAAACAAGGCAACAAGCATGATGCCAAAGCGTTTAAGAAAATATTTCCACATTCTATTCCTCCGTTCTTTTTTGCTTTACAACACTATAGCATTAGCAAGTCGCATTGTCAATACACTAAATACAATAATATAAAAAAAAGACTGCCTTTTTTGGCAGCCTTCAAAAATACGCTGATTGATAAAGTATTTTTTAATAATGATAGAATATATGGTCGCCGATTTTTATATATTCGGCAACTTTTGATGTATCGACAACTGTGTTAAAGAAATAATAACCTTCAACATTATTATTGCCTGCAATTGCATCTTTTGCAGCCTTCACACACTCATCCGGTACACCCTTATTCAAAGCCGCAGCCAACGAACCGGAAAATGCCGGTGCGAACTGCCCTCTCTGATAAATAACCTCTTTCATTGTATTTGGGAACTGTGTACTGTTAATGCGGTTTAACACGACATTGGCAACGGCAAGCTTGCCTTCATAAGGCTGATTGCCTGACTCACAATATACAAGCGCCGCCAAAAGCTTAACTTCTTCCTCTGTATAGCTTCCGTTGCTGCCTGTATCGCCTTCGCCCTCCGGTGCCTTATCTGTCAATGTGATATATTTTGCAAAAGCGTAGCCTGTCACTGCCTTACCATTGGCAAGTGTTTCGACTTTATACCACTGACCATCAGCTGTCACGGATTGTATTGTCACCGTGCCATTCTTATAGAGCGCACCAATGACTTTTGATGATGTTGATGCCTGTGCTCTTAAATTTAACACCGCTGTATTTACAATACCATACTTTTTGCTCACTGTCTGCTCAGTATCGGATGGCTGCTGACTGCCCCCGTTTTCACTGTCTGACACTTTAGTAACATATTCCGCAAAAACATAACCGTTGACTTTGGCACCGTTACTCTCTACGGAAATCTTATACCAGTCACCGCTTTTTCCTAAAAGCGTTACAACTGTATTTTTGGAAAGACATGTTACAACCTTTGAAGATGTTGTCGCCTTGCTTCTCACATTAAGCGCAGAAACATTAACTTTGGCTTTGCCGTCGGCTGCTGCCTCACCATTTGTATTATTATTCGTATTGTTGTCATCTGAAGCTGTTTTCTTCGTAATATACTGAGCGGACACATAGCCTTCAGTATCACGATTGTTTACCTTTGCCGTAATCTTATACCAGTCACCGGAAATACCTGTAATCTTTACTGCACTTCCCTGATAAATACAACCAAGTCTTGCACTTGACACAGACGGCTGCTTTCTCACGTTAAGTACCGGTGTATTCACAACACCGCTTCCTGAGGCCGCTGTTGTCTGCTGACTATTGCTGTCTGATGACGAGGAAATTGTTACATACGCTTTATACATGTAACCTGTTGTATATGTACCGCCCATCGTCAGTCCAACCTTGTACCAGTCACCTTCTGTGCCTAAAATTGTCACCCTTGTTCCACTGTTTACCGAACCGATAATACCGCTGTTCAAAGATGCGCCCTTACGAATCCGCAGGCCATTGACATTGACTGTGCCGTTTCCCGAAACAACAGCACCCGCGCTGCCCGTATCGCCTTTGGCATTCACATAAGAAGAAAATACATAACCTGTTTTTTCTTTTCCTCCTACAGTTGTCCTCACCTTATACCAGTCGCCCTGCGTATCAGTAATGACTACCTCTGTTCCCTTGCCCAGCACACCGACAATGCCTGATGATATAGACGCAGCATTTCTTAAATTAAGCGCACTCACCTCGACAACACCTCTGGAATCGGCATAGGCCGTATGCATCGTTCCCGGTACAGTTCCAATCCCCATTAATGTCAGCATTAATACAATGGCTAAGGACTTTTTAGAATGTTTCATTCTTTTCATGTGCAATTACCATCCTCACTCTCGTATTTGTTACAATAATGTTACATTGCGCTTATTATTATGTCACATTTCTTTCAAGAAATCAAGCCCTTTTTTATCGTCCTCCCCCACTGTCCCCCCTAATATTGTCTATTTTTTCTCTTTTTTGTACATTTTTTCATTAAAAATGGGATTAAAACGCAAAATAACCCCACTTGAAAACACTTTATGTTTACTAAGCGGGGTTAAAATTGTTACACATTTATAAAATAGCTCAAAATTTTATCGTTTCAATGTCGAAAGCCCTCACATTTTAAAATGCGTCATTAAAAAGATTTATAATATCATTGTCACTGTTTTTATCAATGCAGAGTTTCTCCTCCATCGTCTGTGATTCAGAAATCTTTTCATAAATATTCTGCATTTTAATGTCTGTATCATGAATTGTTTCCGCACATTCACGAAGCTGTCTGATAATATCCTCATCCTGCTCATCTTCACTCTTATATCTAAGCTGATGCTCAAGGCTTGCCCAAAAGTCCATCGCCATTGTCCGAATCTGAACCTCTACTTTTACAAATTGCTTTCTATCAGAAAAAAACACCGGAATTTCAATCAAAAGGTGAAGACTTCTATATCCGTTAGGCTTTGGATTCTTAATATAGTCCTTTGTCAGCAGTAATTTCACATCATCCTGCTTTGTGAGCATCTGTGCAATCGCATATATGTCCTTCTCATAAGCACAAACAACACGAATACCTGCGATATCATTGAGATTCTTAATCATAGAATCAAGTGATATGTCAAACCCTCTGCGGTGCAGCTTTTCCAAAATACTGTTTGGATGTTTCACGCGCTGCTTGATGTAACGAATAGGATTTCTCTTGCTGCGCACCTGAAACTCATCATTCAAAACTTCAAGCTTGGTGCGGACCTCCCGAATAGCGGCTTTATAAATCATCATCGTTTCCTGAAAACGAAATGCTACATCCTTTAAAGGCTCAAGTTCTTCATATAAAGATTCTGTTTTTCCCATAATTCTGTCATAATTGACAAGTGCTTTTTCTAATTGTGTATGCATACATTGCACCCCTTAACAATTCAATAATTATATGCAGCCCCAAATTGCCGTAATGCTTTTTGTTTAAACTGCACTTTTAGTATAACACAGACCCCTTATATGGAACAGGCTTTTTGCTAAATTTAGTTTTTTTTAAGATATTATAGACTTTTTTAAAATAATGGTGTATAATAGGGAAGCACTGCCAATAAGGCAAATATTTTGGAGATGTACCGAAGTGGCCGTAACGGGGCTGACTCGAAATCAGTTTGTCGGTTTATGCCGGCACAAGGGTTCGAATCCCTTCATCTCCGTTGGCGTATTTATAAGGGAAATGATGAAAAACCTTGTAAATACGCCATTTTTTTAGGATTTTATCACTTAATCATATCAATCCCTCTCTGCAAGGTTTCGCCGTTAATGGCACCCTTAGCCTGAGCAATCACATAGCCGTCCTTATCAATAAAAAAGGTTGTAGGCAATGAATACGCACCGTAGGCTATTGCCGCCTCTGTGTCCTCATCATAAAACACCGTAAATTCATATTCCTTTTCCTTCACAAAGTCCGATGCACTCTCAACAGTTTCCCTCGAACCATCTGTCATATTAATCATAAGGAAATGGATATCTTCTCCAAGTTCAATATATTTTTCATTGAAGTCCGGCATTTCCTGCTGACACGGGCCACACCAGCTAGCCCAAAAATTCAGAACAATCGGTTTCCCGATATAATCTGACAGCTTCACCGCATTGCCGTCCTTATCATACACTGTGAAATCCGGTGCCTTTATTTTTTGTTCTTCTGTCTCGGTGTTGCTTTCTGTCGTTTCTTCTTCTGTCGCTTTATCATTGCTTTTTATTGTTTCTTTCTCACTCTCCTGCGATTTTACCGCCAGCTGTTCCATTTTCATATTCGCCCCAAGCTTTGTATAAAGCACATAAGCGCCGCCAATCAAAATCACAAATATCAAAATAATTATCATAACACCTTTTTTGTTTTTCATAAAATCTCCTTAACTCAGCAGGCCGAGCAGATGCCCCAAGACGCCTGTTGCCATTAAAATACCGATAATTATAAGCAAACTGCCGCTGATTATATTAATTACTTTATAATTTTTCTTAATCCAGTTAAATGCCGATTTCAGATAGTCGATTAAAACGGCACTCAAAACAAACGGAATACCAAGTCCCAGCGAGTAAGTCAAAAGCATAAAAACGCCTTCGATAACATGGCCTTGCTGGGAAGCGAGCATTAACGCAGAACCCAAGAAAGCACCGACACATGGTGTCCATCCGATTGAAAAAATGATGCCAAATAAAAATGCCGAGAAAAATCCCATATGATTTGTCTTCACCGTATGTCTGCTTCCCTTAAATAAATTAAATTTAAGTATACCCAAAAAATTCAAGCCAAAAAATATAACAATGACGCCTGAAATAATATTCACAGCCGTCTGATATTCTTTTAAAAAGCTTCCTACAGTTCCTGCCAATGCTCCAAGCAGCACAAATATAACTGTAAATCCTGACACAAAGCCTAAAGCACCCTTTATTGTTCTTTTTGTACTTTGTTCTCCGCCAGCAAAATATGAAATATAAATCGGCAGCATCGGCAAAAGACACGGCGATATAAAGGTAATTATTCCTTCTAAAAATGCAATTACATATTGCATCCGCTGTCACACTCCTTTCCAAAAATTCCTGATAAAAGCCACCCAATCAATGCCACATAAGCCATAGAGCCAATCGGATTCGAAGTGATTGCACATGTTCCCGACGGGCAGCCGATAAAATAATATATGCCAAGTCCGCTTAAAGCACCGGCGGCTGTAAACAAAAGCGGACGAAGCCATTTCTTCTTATTTTTCATGGTAAATACCTCC
>CABUBX010000085.1 GCA_902489925.1 uncultured Lachnospiraceae bacterium
GATTTGATTGAAAAAGTATTGAATCAGAATTTTGTTCCGGTAACAGATGATGAAGGTGTTTTTATCGGCATTGTTACCCGAAAAGACATTATCTTGAATTATTGTAAAAGTCATACAAATTTAAAGTAAAATATATGTAAAATGATAATTATATAACAAAGATAGATTTCTCCTCAATGTAAAAGATTTGTTAAAATCAATAAGAAAAGTGATAATTTTTTATAAAAATATTGCATTATAACGAATGATGTGATAGTATTGAGCTATCGAATTAAAAGATTGTATTTCGAAAGAATACAAAAAATTATAAGCCGGGACGGAGTCGGCTAAAAGGAGGAATCTATATGAAAAAAACTAAAAAATCTATGGCGGCGATGGCGCTGGTATTATCCTCAGCGATGCTTATGGCAGCATGCGGCAGCAGCGGTGACAATAAGCCGAAAGAAACACAGGGCGGTTCAGAACCTCCGCAGACAGAGGCACCGGCCGGTACTGAAGCTCCATCAGGCGGCGATGAGACAGGCGCTGTAGATTTGAATTCCATGTCATTGGATGAGATTATTGCTCAGGCCAAAGAAGAAGGCAGTATTGAATCTGTTGGTATGCCGGATTCATGGGCAAACTGGGGCAATGCATGGGCTGCAATCGAAGCAGAGTACGGAATCACACATAATGATGCCGATATGTCCTCCGCAGAAGAAATCAACATGTTCAAGACAGAGGGCGAAAAGGGTACAAAGGATATCGGTGACGTCGGACAGGCTTTTGGCCCTCAGGCAGAAGCTGAAGGCGTGACATTAAACTATAAGACAAGCTACTGGGATTCAATTCCTGATTATGCAAAAGGCGATGACGGTTCATGGATTATGTGCTATACAGGCGCAACATGTTTCCTGACAAATACAGACCTTGTACCGAATGCGCCAAAGACATGGCAGGATATTAAAGACGGCGATTACAAGGTTTCCATCGGTGATATCACAGGCGGTAATGCACAGGCAGCGATTATTGCATCTGCTTACGCTTTTGGCGGCGGCATGGATAATCTTGACCCTGCTTTCGAATTTTGGACAGAGATGGCAGAAGCGGGACGTATCAATACACTTGATATTCTGAAACAGAACTTTGAAACAGGTGAAGTTGAATGTGGTGTTGTTTGGAGTTTCACAGGTCTTCCTTACAGAGACACAATCGAGAAATATAAATTCGAAGCAAACATTCCTACAGACGGCGCAATCAAGAGCGGTTACGCATCCATTATTAATAAGTATGCACCTCATCCTGCAGCAGCAGCGCTTGCAAGAGAGTATTTCTTAAGTGACGCAGGACAGGAAAACCTTGCTAAAGCAGGCGCTATTCCTATCAGAACAGATTATGTAGTTCCGGAAGAAGTTCAGGAAGCAACATTTGCAGCAGATTCTTATAAAGATGCGATTGCAATTGAAGATACAGACGCTTACTCAAAGGTTTGTGAAGAAGTTGTAGCAAGATGGCAGGAAGAAATTATTCCTCTGCTTGTTCAGTAATGACATTTTGAAGTGCATACAGAATTATTGATGTGCGGGATAAAATCGGGAGTGTACATTTTCGTACACTCCCTTTTATCATATGGAAAAGATTTTCCTGTAGATTGCGACAGAGGTGGAACAGATGAAAAAAAGAAAATATATTTACCTGCTTGCACTTGTACCGTTTTTGGTTGTTGCGCTGATGTATGAGATTTTCCCTCTTTTAGGGGTTATCGGTGACAGCTTCCGTCCCGACGGCGGCGGTGCTTTTACTTTAGAAAACTACGAGACAGTTTTCACAAAGCTGATTTATAAAAAAGCGATTATTAACAGTATCAAGATTTCGCTGTTGTCTTCCGTTATCGGTATTATCATTGCCTTTTTGGGCGCAAGAGCAGCACACCAGACAAAAGGAAAGCTTAATTCCATATTTATGACAATCTTAAATATGGTATCTAACTTTGCAGGTGTACCGTTGGCATTTGCTTATATGATTCTTCTCGGTAATGTGGGTGTCATGACAAAAATCGGCGCAGAGCTCGGTATTGATGCGTTGGCAAACTACAATCTTTATACAACAAACGGTATAAGTTTAATTTATGTTTATTTTCAGATACCGTTATCAACACTGCTTTTGATTCCTGCTTTTGAAGGTATCAGAAAGGAATGGAAGGAAGCGTCAACATTACTTGGCGGCGGAAACACAAGATTTTGGATGAGTGTCGGTGTACCTGTGCTTATGCCGAGTATCCTCGGTACGTTTAGCGTGCTTTTTGCAAATGCTCTGGCAGCTTATGCGACAGTTTACGCAATTATGATGAACAATATTTCCTTGCTTCCTGTACAGATTGCAGGCAGCTTTGTCGGCGAGGTTAAGATTCGTGAAGGACTCGGCGGCGCCCTGTCAGTTGTAATGATGGTTATCATGGTAATTATGATTCTTATTACAAACTTTGTAAGTAAGAGATTTCAGAAAGGAGAGGCGCGCAAATGAAAAAGAAAAATATAGGCTCTCCGTTGGTCATTATCTTTATAATAATTTATTTGCTGATTCCGTTAATTGTTACGATTATTTATTCATTGTTCAATAAATGGACTTCTATTGTTCCGTCAGATTTTACAGTAGAAAATTATATTGCACTTTTTACGGATGCGGAATTTTTGGCTACATTGGGAAGAACATTACTCTTATGCATTATTCCGATTATTTTAACAATCATTCTTGTGCTGCTTGCACTTTTTGTGACGACAATTTATTTTCCAAAGCTTGAGAAATACGTGCAGATTATATGTATGATTCCATATACAATTCAGGGCGTTATTCTTTCAGTCAGTATTTTGTCATTGTATGTTGCCAATCCGACATTTTTAAGTAATCGCCTTGTGATGCTCATCGGTGCTTATTGTATTATTATTTTGCCTTACATTTATCAGGGTATCAGAAACGGTATGCGTGCGGTGAATATGCCGATGCTGCTTGAAGCGGCGGAGATGCTTGGGGCATCAAAGATTTATGCATTTTTTAAAGTAATCGTACCGAATATCTTATCTGCGATTATTGTATCGTCGCTTCTTGCGGTAGGTATTATTTTTGGTGATTATGTATTAAACAGAAATCTGGCAGGCTCAGCATTCTCAAATGTTCAGATTTATCTGTATCAGACGATGAAGGCAGACAGTATGCGTGCCAGTGCGGTTTTCGTTGTAATTATGATGATGACCTTCTTAATTTCAGCCATTGTTCTTTTCTTAAAGAGCAGAGAAGGACGTACAAGAGCACAAAAGACAAAGGGGTAATGAACTATGACATATATACGTTTTGAAAATATTTGCAAAAGCTTCGGTAAGAATGAAGTGTTAAAAAATATTAATCTTGAGGTGGAAAAGGGACAGTTAGTGACATTGCTCGGGCCGTCCGGCTGTGGAAAAAGTACATTGCTTCGCTGCCTTGCAGGCCTTGAAACTGTAACCTCCGGCAAGGTTTATTTGGATGACAAGGATATCACGAATGTCAATCCTAAGGACAGAGATATCGGTATGGTTTTCCAGCAGTACAGCCTTTTCCCGAATATGACGGTTGAGCAGAATGTTGCTTTCGGTCTGAAGATGAAAAAGGTGGAGAAATCTAAAATTCAATCTAAGGTGAAAGAAATTGTTGAAGTTGTGGGGCTTGGAGAAAAGATGAAACACTATCCGTCACAGCTTTCAGGCGGACAGCAGCAAAGAGCCGCTCTTGCGAGAGCGATTGTGACTGAACCTAAGGTGCTTTTGCTTGACGAACCGCTCTCAGCGATTGACGCGCTTTTAAGACATTCGCTTCAGATTGAGATTCGCCGTATTCAAAAAGAATTAAACATCACGGCGATTTTCGTAACCCATGACCAGGACGAGGCGATGGTTATGTCGGATGTGATTCATCTGATGTATAAGGGCAATATCGAGCAGTCCGCACCGCCGACACAGCTTTATACACAGCCAAAGACAAAGTTTGCGGCAACGTTCATCGGACATTACAATGTGCTTGATGCTAATCAGTTTAAGAAGGTCAGCGGCGAAGCCATTGACAGTGAAAGTGTTGCTTTCAGACCGGAAGTTGTGGCAATCAGCGATAAGCCGATTGAAAAAGAAAATTGCTATCTGATGCGCGGCACAATCGGTGTAAGCCTTCCGCACGGTAATATTTTGCGGTATGGCGTGATGTGTGACGGCGTACAGATTGATGTTGATGTACTTTTTGGTGATGTGAATCCGTTTGAAAACGGTGAGACAGTCTATCTTGCAGTTAAGAAAGATGAGTGCATTATGTTATAAAGAAAAATACCCTCGGTACACAAGGTTTTTGTGCGCTGAGGGTATTGCGGCATACAAAGACTGTACAGACGGAGGTGAATATGGTGCCGGATATTTTGAGCGTAGGTATTGATATAGGAACATCGACGACACAGGTGATATTTTCAAAATTGACAATGGAAAATACCTCTGGTTATTTTACGGTGCCGCGTGTTTCTATTATTGATAAGAAGGTTGTGTATAAAAGCGATGTTTATATAACGCCGCTGTATAATGAAGTCATGATTGACACGGACAAAGTTCGGGATATTGTCGCGTCTGAGTTTGCAAGGGCAGGCTTTACCCCGGCGGATACAAGTAGCGGGGCTGTGATTATTACAGGCGAATCTGCAAGAAAAGAAAATTCGGATGCGGTGCTTCAAAAGCTGTCGGATTTTGCGGGGGATTTTGTTGTTTCGGCGGCGGGGCCGGATATGGAATCCGTCATTGCGGGAAAGGGCAGCGGCGCTTATGAATACAGCATGAAAAACAACTGTGTGGTTGCCAATTTTGATATCGGTGGCGGCACAACAAATATTGTCGTGTTTGACGATGGAAAAACTGTGGCAAGAGGCTGCTATGATATCGGCGGCCGGCTTATTTGTATTGCGCCGGATATGCGTGTGACAAAGCTGTCGCCCTCAGCGGCGCGTGTCGCAAAGACGTGCGGTGTCTGTATCCGTGTCGGTGAAAAGACGAAGCTTGAAGATTTGGAAAAAATTGCCGGCAAGATGACGGAAGTTTTATGTGCAGTCATAAGCGGTACAGAGGACAGACAGCTTTTGGCACTGATGGAGGATTTGAAAACACCGGGAAGCTCAGCGCTTGATTTTGATGGAAAGCTTGATGCCGTCAGTTTTTCGGGCGGTGTGGCTGAGGCAATTTATGAAAAGAAAGCAGATGCATTTGAATTTGGCGATATCGGCATTATTCTTGGACAGGCCGTTAAAAAATCGTCATTGACGAAGGATTTTTCTTTGATTTTGTCAAAAGAGATGATTCGGGCAACCGTCATCGGCGCGGGGACTTACACGACAACAATTTCGGGAAGCACAATTACTTATACAGACCACCTGTTCCCAATTAAAAATGTTCCCGTGATGCGGCTCGATAAGGCGGCGGAAGAAGCCTGTTACCATGGAAAATCAGAGCTGCTTAAAGAAAGAATCCGCTGGTTTATGTCACAAAACGGGACGGATTTGATGATTATGGCTATGGAAGGGCTGGACAATCCGAGCTATGTGCAAATCAGGCAGGCGGCGGAGGCGATTGCGGCAGCGGCTTTAGAGTGCTTTGGCGAGGATAAGCCAATCATTGCTGTCGTTGAAAAAGATATGGCAAAAGCGCTTGGTCAGTTAATCCAAAGATGCTTTACCGGGCGGCGTCCGGTCATTGTGATTGACAGTATTCATGCGGAGGACGGAGACTATGTGGACATGGGGCGTCCTGTCATGAACGGCATGGTTATTCCGGTTGTCGTAAAAACACTTATATTTGGATAGTGCACAATTTTTTATTATTTCTTGCACGATATTTGTAAATATAGTATAATTATGAAGAATGTTTAGAAGGTATTTCAGATTAGAGGTGATACATATTGAAGCTGTGTACAGTGCTTTCGGGACAATTTTTTTCCTTTAAATCCATAAAGGAAGTGCTTGCAAAAGCCAATGAATTAAAGTCCGGAGATGTACTTGCGGGTATTGCGGCAGCCTCAGATATTGAGCGTATTGCGGCAAAGGAGGTTTTAAGCTGTCTGCTTTTAGAGGACTTGAGAGAAAATCCGGTTGTTGCCTATGAAGATGATGAGGTGACGAGAATCAATCAGGACAGTATCGACAGCGCGGTATATGAAAAAATACGGCGGTGGACAGTGGCGGATTTGAGAGAATATATATTGTCTTATGAGACAACTGAAGATGATATAAGACTTTTGAGCCGCGGACTTACAAGCGAGATGGTTGCAGCCGTCTGTAAGCTGATGACAAACATGGATTTGGTTTATGCGGCCAATAAGGTGCGTGTGCCTGCAACGTGCAATACAACGATTGGTCTTCGTGGGACATTGGCTACAAGATTGCAGCCGAACCATTCAACGGATAATGTCGAGGGTATTACGGCATCACTTTTTGAAGGTTTAAGCTATGGCTGCGGCGATGCCTTAATCGGACTTAATCCGGTGAATGATACAGTCGCAAGCCTTTCGGAGGTTTTAAAGCGCTTTGATGAAGTTAAAAGGCGGTTTGAGATTCCGACGCAAATATGTGTGCTTGGGCACATAACAACACAGATTGAGGCTGTAAAAAAGGGAACGCCGACAGATATGATTTTCCAGTCGATTGCAGGCAGTGAAAAGGGAAATCAGGCCTTTGGTTTTAATGCGGATACGGTTCGGGAGGCGATGGCACTTCTTTCGGAGAAGGGAACGTCTAAAGGACCGGATGTGATGTATTTTGAGACAGGGCAGGGCTCTGAACTTTCATCGGATGCCCATTACGGTGCAGACCAGGTGACGATGGAGGCTCGCTGCTACGGCTTTGCGAGAGAATTTCATCCGTTTATGGTTAATACGGTTGTCGGTTTTATCGGACCCGAGTATCTTTATGACAGCAGGCAGGTCATTCGAGCCGGTCTTGAGGACCATTTTATGGCGAAGCTTACAGGGGTGCCTATGGGCTGTGACTGCTGTTATACGAATCATATGATGGCAGACCAGAATGATATAGAAAATTTGTCTATGCTTTTGGGCGCTTCGGGCGTCAATTATATTCTCGGTGTGCCGACAAGTGACGATGTGATGCTTAATTATCAGACCAATGCCTATCACGATGCGGCGACGGTTCGGGAAATTTTAGGTTTAAGACCGATACGGGAGTTTGATTTGTGGCTTGAGAAGATGGGAATTTCCGAGAACGGACGTCTGACAAAGTATGCCGGCGACCCGACGATTTTTACAAAGAAGGGGGGATTTTAGATGGATAAATTAAATGACCCCTTAATTGAAGCCATTGTCCGTTCGGTGATTGAAGAATTATTGGCTTCGGGAATGTCCGAAGCAGAGATTCTTTGCCGTTTAAGCGGCGATAAGGCGTGCGGCGAAAGCAAAACATGCTTATTTGAGCAGGGCGGTGCCTTTAAAGACAGCCATGAGCATGAGGTTGACATTAAAGAGGATATTACATCCCGGGCTGTAAAGTCTGTGCCTTTGCTTACCCATCCTGAGGACGAGGAAGCACTGAAGCGGATGATGCGGCTGACAACAGCAAGAATCGGCGTCGGCAGGAGTGGACCGAGACTAAAGACAAAGACATTGCTGACCTTGCGGGCAGACCATGCGGCGGCAAGGGATGCTGTGATGACGGATGTAGACAAAGATTTGTTGTCCCGTCTCAATCTGTTTTCGGTACAGACGTGCTGCCGGGATAAGAATGAATATTTAACGCGGCCTGATTTGGGACGCCGTCTTTCAAAAGAAGGTGTTGCGGCTGTCAAGCAGCAGTGCGTAAAAACACCGGATGTGCAGATTTGTGTCTCAGACGGGTTAAGCTCGACAGCAATCAATGCCAATATTGAAAATATTATGCCAATTTTAACAGAAGGTTTAAAAGAAAAGGGACTGACGGTAGGCACACCGTTTTTTGTCAAATACGGCCGTGTCGGTGTCGAGGATGAAATTGCCGAGCTTGTCGGGGCAAAGGTTGTCTGCATTTTTGTCGGTGAGCGTCCGGGACTCGGAAGCGCCGAGAGTATGAGCGCTTATCTTGCCTACAATGCCAGAATCGGTATGCCGGAGGCGCGCAGAACCGTTGTTTCCAATATTCATAAGGATGGTATTAACGCTGTAGAAGCCGGCGCTTATATGATTGATTTAATAGAAAAAATTTATAAGAACAAAGCCAGCGGCATAGAACTTAAAAATTAGGAGGACATGGATAATGAAGGGCGATGCAATGAAAACAAAGGTTCTTTGTGTCCGTATGATTCCAAATGCCGACGAGGCATTGCGCTCGGCGCTGATGCTGGCGCCGGGGCACAGAAGCCTTGGCATCATCACAACGGATTGTGATGATGTGTCCTATGCAGCCTTGGATGAAGCAACAAAAAAAGCGCAGGTATCGGTAGCTTATGCCAAAAGCATGTATGCAGGTTCGGCCAATGCCAATACAGCACTTGCCGGTGAATTTATCGGCATTTTGTCAGCGGCAGACCCTGCCGAGGTGAGAAGCGGCATAGAGGCAGCGATTGCATATATTGAAAACGATGCCTGCTTTTACAGTGCCAATGATGATGACTCGGTTGTCTATTTTGCGCATTGTATTTCAAGAACCGGAAGTTACCTGTCAGAGCAGGCGGACGTTTTGGAGGGCACATCAATGGCCTATCTGATTGCGCCGCCGCTTGAGGCGGTTGTCGGTGTCGATGCGGCGCTTAAAGCGGCTGATGTAAAGCTGAGTCTTTACTACGGACCGCCGACAGAGACAAACTTTGCGGGAGGCCTTTTGACGGGCAGTCAGGCAGCATGTCAGGCAGCGTGTGAAGCATTTGCGGAAGCCGTATGTGAGATTGCAGATTCACCGCTTGACCT
>CABUBX010000086.1 GCA_902489925.1 uncultured Lachnospiraceae bacterium
TTAGCGTTAAATTTAAGCTGGGGACGCTGATTTTCGGACAGATAACACTCTTAGTGATAAGAGTGTTATTTTTGGTTATGATACTTTTTGACTGGAGGTGACATCTATGGATGAAATTTTATATAATATACGAAAAGAAATGCTGACAAATATGTTTAATGATGAAAATTATCGCCCGATGAAGCTAAAAGAGCTTTGTGTGCTTTTGAATGTGCCAAAGGATGAGCGTGAAGATTTAAAGCTTATTTTAGACAGGATGGTTTCTGAGGGCTTAATTACAATAGGAAGCCGCGGTTGCTATGAAAAGCCGGCGCCCGATGAGCTTGTGGGGACATTTTTGGGAACGCAGAGAGGATTTGGCTTTGTGCGTGTCGATGGCCGGGAAAACGATATTTTTATTCCGGAGGAATATACAAAAAATGCTTTTCATGAAGATGAGGTTGCGGTAAAAATAGTGTCTGAGGCTGACAGAGGATTAAGAGCTGAGGGCGTCGTGACATCAATTATTCACAGGGCACATGCGACGATTGTGGGAACGTATCAGAAAAGCAAGAATTATGGCTTTGTTGTGCCGGACAATCAGAAGCTTTCCAAAGATATTTTTATTCAAAAGGAAAGGGATATGCACGCGGTGAGCGGACACAAGGTTGTCGTAAGGATTACAGATTACGGCAATAAGTTTAAGAATCCGGAGGGAAGAATTATAGAAATTCTCGGTCATGTCAATGACCCGGGAACAGATGTAATTTCCATTGTCAGAGCATTTAATATCCCGGAAGAATTTCCCGAGGAAGTGATGGCACAGGTTGAAGCGATTCCATCGGAGGTCACAGAGGAAGAAAAGCTTGGACGAAGGGATTTGCGGAAGCTTCAGATGGTCACAATCGATGGTGAAGATGCCAAAGATTTGGATGATGCCGTCACAATCGAAAAGAAGGGCGATAACTATATGCTCGGTGTGCACATTGCAGATGTGAGTCACTATGTCAGAGAAGGCAGTCCTTTAGATAAAGAAGCGATTAAGAGAGGAACAAGCGTTTATTTGACAGACCGTGTGATTCCGATGCTTCCCCATGCCTTATCCAATGGTATTTGCTCGCTTAATGCAGGTACAGACAGACTGGCTCTAAGCTGTCTGATGGAAATTGATGCTCATGGAACAATTATCGGTCATGAAATTTGCGAATCAGTC
Organism: uncultured Lachnospiraceae bacterium; assembly: GCA_902489925.1. Taxonomy (GTDB): domain Bacteria; phylum Bacillota; class Clostridia; order Lachnospirales; family Lachnospiraceae; genus Scybalocola_A. The sequence goes on from CABUBX010000086.1 coordinate 1,193, forward strand.
ATTTGTGTAGACAGGCGGATGAGTTATACCGAAGTTAAAAAGATAATAGAAGATAAGGATGCAGCGCTTTGTGAAGCATATAAAGATTTTGTGCCGATGTTTGAGCTGATGTATGAGCTTTCGGCGATATTAAGACAAAAGCGCCATAGGCGAGGCGGTATTGATTTTGATTTCCCCGAAACGAAAGTGATTGTCGATAAAAATGGACGCCCGACAGATATTCAGCCATATGAGCGAAATTCGGCGACCATGCTTATTGAAGATTTTATGTTGGCGGCAAACGAAACGATTGCGGAGGATTTCTTCTGGCAGGAGATGCCGTTTCTTTACAGAACCCATGAAACGCCGGATGCAGAAAGAATACAAAAGCTTGTGATGCTCATTAGTAAATTCGGCTATTATATGAAGGTGAACCGGGAGGCAATTCATCCGAAAGAAGTTCAAAAGCTTCTCGGAAAGATTGCGGACACGCCTTGTGAGGCGATGATATCAAGACTTGTGCTGCGTTCAATGAAGCAGGCGCGCTATACAACGGAGAATACAGGTCATTTTGGCTTGGCAGTCAAGTATTACTGTCATTTTACATCGCCGATTCGACGTTATCCGGACCTTCAGATACACCGTATTATTAAAGAAAATATAAACGGACGATTGACAGAGCGCCGTATAACCCATTACCATAAAATTCTTCCTGAAATTGCTTTATCTTCAAGCATGACAGAGCGTCGGGCAGACGAGGCAGAGCGGGAGGTTTTAAAGCTCAAGAAAACAGAATATATGTCTCGTCACATCGGAGAGTTTTTCGATGGCATTGTATCGGGGCTTACAGGCTATGGGATGTATGTGGAGTTGGAGAATACATGTGAGGGCATGGTACGGCTTCAGTCGATGGACGATGATTACTATTATTATGATGAGACGAATTTCACGCTTGTCGGTGAGATGACGGGAAGAAAATTTAGTCTCGGTGACAAAGTGTGTGTCATCGTTGTCAATACAGATAAGCTGACACGGACAATAGATTTTGAACTTGCAGAGGGGTATGAAGATGTCGAAGGAGAGTATTAAATTAATTGCAAATAATAAAAAGGCCTATCACGATTATTTTATCGAGGATACTTATGAAGCGGGCATTTCTCTTGTGGGTACAGAGGTTAAATCCCTTCGCATGGGACGGTGCAGTGTTAAAGAAGCTTTTATCCGTGTAGAAAACAGCGAGGTTTACATTTATCAGATGCATATAAGCCCATATGAAAAAGGGAATATTTTTAATAAGGACCCGTTGAGAGTGCGTAAGCTTTTGCTTCACAAAAATGAAATTAATAAGCTGATGGGACAGGTTGCCCAAAAAGGCTTTACGATTGTGCCGCTTAAAGTTTATTTTAAGGGCAGCCTTGTGAAAGTGGAAATTGGTCTTGCGCGCGGTAAGAAGCTTTATGATAAACGACAGGATATTGCTAAAAAAGACCAAAGACGTGAAGCCGAGCGGGAATTTAAGGTGAAAAATTTATATTAAGTCTATGTGGGCGGGGCTTGACAGCACCCGCCTTATAGGGTATGATAGATATACATTTCAAACAAATCATACTTACGTCTGCCAGCCATACATCTTTAAGGGTTTGTACTGGTTTCGACGGGGGTTTTGAAGTTTGGGAAGCCATCCGCAGACTCCGGAACTGCGCAAAAAGCCGGAAACTAAATATAAACGCAGACGAAGAAAACTTCGCAATCGCTGCCTAAGTGCAGCTTGTCACCATCAGGTTGCTCACAGCCTGATGACTGGCATCGACCTATGTGAGAAACTCCGGCGTCAAAGCTTTGAGATGTCGGAAGATTGATGAAGCTACTGATGGCATAAGCCTGTTTGTGGGCGTATGTCAGAGGGAATGTTAAAACACAGACTGTGATGGGAGATGCCTGAATGAATGGGCCTTCGGACAGGGGTTCGATTCCCCTCAGATCCATTTATATCTAAAGTCCTTTATACAAGGGCTTTTTTTCTGTAAAAATTGAGAAAGGAATATACTCATGGAAGAAAATGTAAGACCTGAATTTAATGTGCGGCCCGGAATAAAACGTGCTGTGCTTAGTGCTGTAATATTTGGAATTGGGGTTATACTTGGCTTTGTTTCGCATTACGGTAATTCAGAATTATTTACAATGATATACAGGGTAGCCCTACTTCCTATTTTGGCAGTCATATGCATAGTAAGCTTATTGTTTTTTTTGCTTAGAAAAATCAGTGTTTATGAAACGGGAATAAGCATTTACTTTGTCAAAGGATGGAAGCAAAGCTTTATGTATGATGACATATCAAAAATAGAACTTGTCTTTGGGCGTGTGGGCTACTCCGTTCCTATACGGATATACGCAGACGGCAAAAAATGCATCACTATCGTGCCGTCATACAAGGGTTATGACCTTTTGCTGCACAAGCTCGAAAAAAAATGCAAAGAAAAAATACAAAAAATATAACAAGCATCGCAAAGGAAAAAAGCGAGGGTGCGGATATTTTGTACAGCGTGCATTTGTAGCAACGCAAACAAAATATCCGCACCCTCGCCTTCTCCTTTAAGCAAGTTTTTTTTCAAAGCCATGCATCCAGTCGGATTTTATAAAGTATATTAAAAATGTAATTGAGCTTAATGCCCATGTCATCGGATAAGCCCAGAAAATAACCTGTATATCAGGAATAAATTTTACAACAATAGATATGTAGGTTACGCGGATAATACACCAGCAGGCCAGCATGACGAGCATTGGGACGATGGATTTTCCGGCACCTCTTAAAATGCCCGCAATACAGTGGGAAAACGCCAGCAGGAAGTAAAAGAGGGCATCGGTGTGTGCCTGTGCCGTACCGTAGGCAACTACCTCAGGCGTACCGTTAAAGGCAGCAATAAGCTTTGGCGCAAGTATGTAAATGACAACGCCCACAAGCTCAGCCATAGTGATAGAGCAGATGATGCCGAAAACAGCCCCTTTTTTTGCACGGTCGTATTCTTTGGCGCCAAGGTTCTGACTGATAAAGGTTGTCAGCGCCAGTGCAAAACATGTAATCGGAAGGAAGGCGAAGCCCTCAACCTTTGAGTAAGAGCCGCAGCCGGCTACAGCCATCTGACCGAAGGTGTTAATGTTGGACTGAACAATAACATTGGCAAGCGCGATGATTGAGTTTTGCAGGCCGGCCGGAAGACCGTTTGAAATAATCTGCCTTAGCATACGCTTGTCGATGCCGATTTTCTTAAAAGAAATCCTATAAACTTCCGGGCTTTTAAGAAGCTGCCGAAGACACAAAATTGCACTGATGAACTGGGAAATGACAGTGGCAAGTGCTGCAGCGCCGACGCCGAAATTCAAACCGGCAACGAGTACAAGGTCAAGGACAATATTGACTGCCGATGAAATCATCAGATAAATTAACGGGTGGCGGCTGTCCCCGACGGACTGTAAAATGCCGACAAGGAAGTTATACATAACAAAGGCCAGCGAGCCGCAGAAATAAATTCGAAAATAGGTAATTGAATTTGGCAGTACGTCTGCAGGTGTGCCCATAAGAACTAATATCTGAGGGGCAGCAATAAGACCGATGGCTGTCAGGGCGACACCGGAGATAAGACCGATGGCAACGATTGTGTGAATTGCTTTTTGGACAAGGTCATAATTTTTAGCGCCGAAATATTTGGCGACCACAACGCCGGCGCCGACGGCAATACCGTTAAAAAAACCAACTAAAAGAAAAATCAGATTTCCTGATGAACTGACAGCGGCGAGGGCGCTGCTGCCTAAAAAATTGCCGACAATGAGAGAGTCAGCAGTGTTATAAAGCTGTTGAAATAAATTTCCTAAAAACAGCGGAATGGCAAAGGCAATAATTCTTTTGGAAATTGAACCTGTTGTCATTAACGAAGATGCGGAATTTGCACTCATTTTAAAGCCTCCCCTTAAATTTTACGGTACTGCATCAAAAAAACAGACGCATACCGCCATTAAGTATAGTATAGAAAAATCGTGGAGAAAAATCAAGAGGTATGCTACAATAGATTAAAACAGGAAAAGGGGTGCATATCAATGAAATTGAAACTGGATGATTTTTTGAACTATAAATATTTGTCGTCATTAAGCTACAGTCCCGACGGAAAGCATGCAGCTTTTGTTGTTTCGGAGTGCGACAGCGAAATGAACAGCTATAAAAGCTTTCTTTGGCTTTATACGGACGGCGGTGCTGTGCGGCAGCTGACTGGCGGCGGCAGCGAGAGAAGTTTTATATGGGAGGATGATGAACATATCCTTTTTTCGTCAATTCGAGAGGCAGCTGATAAAAAAAGAGCCGAGCGCGGGGAAAGTTTTACGATATGGTATCGTATTTGTATTCATGGCGGCGAGGCTCAGAAGGCTTTTGAACTTCCGGTGCAGGCACAATCAATCCAAGCGGTAGGTGGTGACGGGCTTTATGCGGTTACAGCCTCGGTGGATGCGAATTTTTCGGATTATTATAAGATGAGTGATGAGGAAAAAGCGAAGGTTCATGATGCTTATGATAAGGAAAAAGATTATCATGTGCTTGATGAGACGATGTACTGGCAAAATGGCGGCGGTTTTACGAATAAGCAGCGAAACGCTCTTTTTGTTTATGACAGTGTGAATAAGCAGTTAAAAAAGATTACAGAGCGCTTTGCCGATGTGTCGGACGTGTGTGTGAAAAATCAATATATCTACTATCTTGCGGAAACGTTTGAGACAAAAAGATGCTTTAAGGACAGCGTTTATAAATATGATACGGTATCGGGAGAGACGGTCTGTCTTTATGATGGGAAAGCATATGATATGAGTAAAATTGATGTGGTTGACGGCCGGATTGTGCTTTTGGCATCGGATGGCAGGCGATATGGCTGCAATGAACATCCGTGGATTTACACATTGGATGAAAATGCGGGCGAGCTGAAAGTATTTTTTAAGACAGAGCATGCTTTTTGGGGGACAGTCGGCAGTGACTGCCGCTATGGCGGTGCAAGAAGCGTTAAAGCCCTTGGAGATAAGCTTTATTTTATTTCTACAAGAGGCTTTATTTCCGGCCTTTACATGACAGATAAGAGCGGCGCCGAATGTGAGGCTGTTCTTTTGAAGGGCTCAGTTGATGATTTTGATATTTCTGAAAATAGTAGGGAGATTCTTGTCATTGGAATGCATGAGGGCAGGCTTCAGGAAATATATGCGGTATGTGACGGACAAATCAGACAGCTGACACATTTCAATGATGATATCTTAAAGGATAAATACGTGGCCGACTATGAGTACATATCGGTTGAGTCTCAAGGCGAGCAAATCGACGGCTGGATATTAAAACCGGCAGATTATGATGCAGCTAAGACCTATCCGGCCATTCTTGATATTCATGGCGGACCGGAAACGGTTTACGGAGAGGTATTTTATCATGAAATGCAGTATTGGGCAAATGAAGGTTACTTTGTATTTTTCTGCAATCCGAGAGGTTCTGACGGAAAAGGCAATGAATTTGCGGATATCCGCGGCAAATATGGTACGGTGGATTATGAAAACCTTATGGATTTTACGGATGCGGTGCTTAAAAAATATCCGCAGATTAGCAGGACGCAGCTGGCTGTGACCGGAGGTTCATACGGCGGCTTTATGACGAACTGGATTGTCGGACATACGGACAGATTCGCCTGTGCGGCAACCCAGCGCTCTATTTCCAACTGGATATCATTTTATGGTATTTCAGATATAGGAACATTTTTCGGTACAGACCAGACTGCGGGCGATATTTATGAAAAACATGATAAGATGTGGCAGGCCTCACCGCTTAAATATGCGGATAAGGTAACAACACCGCTTTTGTTTATTCATTCGGATGAGGATTTTCGCTGTCCAATCAGTGAGGGACTGCAGTTTTACACAGCGTTGGCAGACAGAGGTGTACCGGTTCGGATGTGCTGGTTTAAAGGTGAGAATCATGAGCTGAGCCGTTCGGGAAAGCCGCTGCATCGTGTGCGCCGCCTTGAAGAAATTACAGAGTGGATTAAGAAGTATACATTGGCATAAGATGATAACGCAGGGGTTATTGTATGACGGAAAAAAAGGGATGCGATTCAAAAAAGAATCGCATCCCTTTATGGTCTAATCGGATATACTTTATTTTTTGCGTATATAATGACCGGATTTTCCGCCGTCCTTTTCTAAAAGACAGATGTCAGTGATTGTCATGCTGCGATCAATCGCCTTACACATATCATAAATTGTCAGTGCGGCGGCAGATACGGCGTGAAGCGCTTCCATCTCAATGCCGGTTTTCCCGGTTGTTTTTACGGTGGCGATAATTTTAATGGATGAGGCGGCCTCGTCTGGCTCAAATAAAATATCCACACCCGTTAAAAGCAGGGGATGACACATCGGAATAATATCCGGTGTTTTTTTTGCAGCCATAATGCCGGCGACTTGGGCGACGGAGAGTACATCACCTTTTTTGATTTCATGATTTGTTATTTTTTTGAAGGTTTCAGGCTGCATATGGATGACTGCGCAGGCAGTGCCGAAACGCTTTGTATCATCCTTTGAGGAAATATCAACCATGCGGGCGTGTCCCTGACTGTTTATATGTGTAAAATCCATGTTAAGTCCTCCGTTTGATAAAAAAATATACAGAAAAAAAGCAAGTCGAAACTGACTTGCTTTTAAATAGCCTGTAGGGGAATCGAACCCCTGTTTCCGCCGTGAGAGGGCGGCGTCTTAGCCGCTTGACCAACAGGCCCTATGTCCTTTCGACTTGCCCATTATATGACACAATCAAAGAAAAGTCAATAGAATTTTTGAAAAAATTTAAAAAATTTGCAAATTTCTTTAAATTTAGTTGACGGCCGCACTGTTTTTCCTATATAGTAGCTTTAAGGGAGGCAAAAATTGTGGAGGAACACAGCAGCAAAAGATATATCCATGTGATGGTTGATAAGGAAAGAACGCAGATACGATTTGGAGAAACAAAGGCGCAGCCCCTTGGACAGAGTCTGTTTGATTTTTTAGAGCAGATGATGGCGCATCCGTATTTTAAAGGACAGGGCAGCCGTGAAGAACTGATGACACCGGAGGCTGTCGGGCAGCTGATGAAGCTTCAGCGCGAATACGGGCAATTCATTGAAAATGCAGAAAAGACAGGGGTGTTTGAGGTGAAAGGTCTGCCGAACTGCGTAAAAAATTATAAGTGTGTTGCCGGCCTGTCTTTAGTTGGAGATGAGGGTATTTGGACAGATTATTTCGTATGCGGTATTGAAGATTGCCTTTATATAGAACTTCGTGAAATGCTTCTTGCAGAAAGTAAGGTTAAGCGGTGTAAAAATTAAGACATGTTCAGATGTGGGCTATGCCAGAACTTTTTTGCAGAATGTAAAAAAAGATGAGCTTTTACAGGCATATACGCGCGCCTATAAAGCACATTATGCACGGATGGCTACGCCGCGGAAGCGGGCCGCCAATATGACAAGAGAGCAATTTGAGCAGTGGTACGGCGAGGCAAAAGAAAAACTTTTACTGGCAAGACAGGGAAAAATAAATTCTGAAGATTTTCTCAATTGGCTTAGAAAATAGTATTGACAATTTTCTAAATCAATGATATGATAGTCTTCGCAGTCGGGAAATGACTGAGAATATGCCGGCGTGTCGGAATGGCAGACGAGGCAGACTCAAAATCTGTTGTGGGCAAC
>CABUBX010000087.1 GCA_902489925.1 uncultured Lachnospiraceae bacterium
TGACAAAGCAGCTCTATGATACTTTAACAGGTATTCAGATGGGACGTATTGAAGCGCCAAAAGGCTGGATTCAGATTATTAAGTAGATAAGAGAACCCCTCTCATTATCTTACCCAAACTCCGAAAATGTGACATCGGATAATGTCGCATTTTCGGAGTTTTTCAGTTGCGCTTGTGCTATCAATTTTATTCGAACTATGGTACAATAAATATACCATATGACTATATTATGTTCACAGGATGTTATTCGAAAGTGAGTTGAAACTATGATTGATACCTTAACAACGATTATTAATGAATACTATCAGGATTACGATATTTATAAAAAGCTTGAAAACGATGTCAGAGAAATTATCACAACATTACTTGATGTCAACAAGATTAAAATCTCTAATATGACGCTTAGAATAAAAAGCGAGGAAGCCTTGAAAAATAAGGTTATTTCCAAATCTAAATATGAACATCTGGATGAAATTACGGACATTCTCGGCTGCCGTATCGTTACTTTATTTGAAAGTGATGTTGACAGAATTTTTAATCTCCTTGAAGACACCTTTGAAATCGTAGAAGTCGTTGATAAACGCAAAAAGCACCGTGTCAACCGCATTGAATTTGGTTATACCTCCCTACACGTCATCGTAAAGTTTACTGACAGTCGTTGTGAGCTTGTCGAATACCAAAAATACAGAAATATTTTATTTGAAATTCAAATCAGAACTGTACTCCAGCACGCATGGGCTGAGGTCGAACACGGTCTCGGATATAAATCTTACTATGAACCACCGATGGAAATTAAGCGTAAGTTAAACCGACTCGCAGGAACTTTGGAAATTTTAGACGAAGAATTTGAATCTATACGCTACAGTATATCTCTGTATAACGCAAGTATCGATCGGGTTGAAAAGGTTTTAAAAACAGACATCAACAAGGATTCTCTTATCGCCTACATGAATACGAGTCCTGTCATTGAAGAAATTGCAAAGGCTGTCGCTGACAAATATCATTATAAACTAACGAAAGATCCGATTTTAATCAGCCAACAAAAGCTTGTTGCCAAATTAAATGCACAGGGTTATCAATATATTCATGAAATTAATGATGATATAGAAAAACATAAATCAACCGTCATTGCCATCGGCAATGAAATTTCAGAAAGAATTAATTATGATTCAACAGAATTAAATCTCTATGCCACAGTCCATTGGTTTTCCTTCATCCCGGTGATTATAAATCTTGTTGCAGGCCACGGCGGTTCGTCAGAAGAAATTTCTGATGAGCTTATTCTCGAAACCTTTATTAAAAACAATATGTCTATTTTTGATGTATTTACATTGCGGCGCGAAAATGCTGGGGATGAATAATCCCCGGCTAATTTTCTTGCATATAATTTTTGACACAGAAGAGGCTTCTATATACTCTCTTTTTACAGGCATCCACACTGATTCCGTAAACATCTGAAATTTCCCTGTAGTTGTATTTCAATTTAAATCTTAGTACAATCATATAATAATCCTCATCCGATAAAACGGTTTTAAGCACATGTTTCATTTCAATTTCAGACAACTGGGTACAATCTCCAATAATATTATCATTTTGCTCGGTCTCATGACTTTCTATTTTAAATCTTGCTCTTTTAAGCTCTTTAGCTTTATTTTCAGCTGTCCTATAAAGCCAACCTTGAGGACATGGATGCCCCAAAAGCTCGGCATTTTTCTCACATGCGACACAAAAAGTTTCCTGTGAGACTTCATTTGCAAAATCTTCTGAACCGTAACGACGAATCAGAAAGGTTTTCAGCAAGTTTCCATAGTTTCTATAAAGATTACCTATATACATTTCCCTTCTGCTTCTCATCATAACTTCCTCCTCTTGTAGGTACAAAACTACAGCTCCTTAAAAGCCGCAAAATGAAATTCCCCGTTTATAATAAATACCCCTTTAGAATAGGAAGGCTTATCTGTTCAAATAAACATCCCCCATATTATAAAAAGTGAGAATTTCTGCCCACATAATCTATAACAAATTTATGTGCAAAAATTCTCACTTTATTCATCTTAGAAAAATTCAAATTGAATACAAAACAACCAGTAACTACCGTTTTGTCAACCGACCGTAAATATCCTGCGGAATCCACGCCGCAACCGAAATTCCTTCATCCGTATATTCTTCTTTAAGCAACTGCCCATACTTTCGTATAAGGCTGATGAGTCCCGCATCCTTATACTCAAGTACCTGTTCAAAATATATTTTTTGAGCTCTCAAAATATCTTCTATGGCATCTAAAAGACTTTTAAGTCCTATATCCTTGCCGGCTGAAATAAATACCTCTTTATCTGCATTGAAATCGCGGATTTCTCCTCTGGTTTCATCACTCACCTTGTCTATTTTATTAAAAGCTGTAATCATCGGTTTTCCTGTAACCTCAAGCTTTTCCAATGTCTCATATACTGTATGCATCTGCGATGTCATCTGCGGATTCGACAAGTCAACCATATGAATAATAATATCCGCAAACTTTGCTTCCTCCAGTGTTGACCTAAAAGCATTGATAAGATGATGCGGCAGCTTCCGTATAAATCCAACAGTATCCGTTAAAAGAAGCTGCTGTCCGCTCTCTAACGTAATACTTCGTGTTGTCGGATCCAATGTCGCAAACAGCTTGTCCTCTTCAAGTACCCCTGCCTCGGTCAGCCTGTTTAAAAGTGTTGATTTGCCTGCATTCGTATAACCAACGATAGCTGCCACCGGAATACCGGTTTTCCCCCTTTGTTCCCGAGTCACCTCACGATGTCGTTTGACAGTCTCAAGCTCTTTGTTTAACTGCGCAATCCTTGACTTTATAAGACGTCTGTCAATCTCCAGTTTCTTCTCTCCCGGACCTCTTGTACCGATACCGCCACCAAGTCTTGACATGGACGAACCAAAACCGATTAACCTTGTCGCGCGGTATTTAAGCTGTGCCAGCTCAACCTGAAGCTTTCCTTCCCGTGTGGAGGCTCTTGCTGCAAAAATATCGAGAATAACTAAAGTTCTATCCATTACCTTTGTATCTAAAATATCTGTAAGATTCGCCATCTGTGCCGGTGAAAGCTCATCATCGCAAATAATGCCATCCGCACCTGCACTTTCTATCAAATCTGCCAATTCTTCAATTTTACCCTTGCCCAGATATGTTCCCGGATGGATTGCTTCCCTGTTTTGTATAAGACGCCCTACCGGCACTGCCCCTGCAGTCTTTGCAAGCTCGGCAAGCTCATCTAAGGATTCTTCGACACAGTCTGCCTCTGATGTGCTGACACCAACTAAAATTACTTTTTCTTCAAGCTGTTTTGTTTCTATCATCTCTGACATATTTATACCTCTAATTTTGTCTTGATTCAAGGAAAATAAGCTCTTTGGCAGCCGCTTCATCTTCCGGATACTTTGTGACATATTCCTGCATTTTTTCATAGGCAACCTGCCATTGTCCCATCTTTTCCAAAGCATTCACTTCATTAAATCGAAGCTGGGCATCAACGGTTCTGTCGTTCAAGGCAATGCCTGTTGCAAAGGCTGCTGCCGCCTCAGCATACCGTCCGACCTTTTCAAGACATACGCCATATTCGTTATATGCAAGCGCACTGTCTGTATGCTCTGTAAAATACAAATCAAAGCAGCCAATCGCTTCCTCATAATTTTCCTGATGCATATAATTTTGTGCTTTTCCGAAATAAGCTTCTGTATAGCCTTGGGAAACAGCCGTGTCAAAAGCTGTCAGAGCCTGTTCAAAGTCTTCAAGATACATATAAATCAATCCCTGATTTGTATAGTCCTCACCGCTTTTTGCCGTAAGCGTCAAAGCTTCTTTTAATACCTTTTCAGCATCTCTTTCCTTTCCCTGCTCAAAAAGCACCCTATAAAGCGATAAATAAACTTTGTAGTTTTTCCGATTCATCTCCAGTGCCTTATACAAATCATTTTCCGCATTTGTATTGTCCCCTACCTGCTGATAGGCCATACCGCGAAGCATATAGGCATCTGCATTGCCCGTCTGCTCAATAATCTTTGTATAAGTCAATACTGAACCGACACTGTCGCCGCTGCGTTCCTGTGCCTCAGCTAAATAAAATAAAATATCTATCTCCTGAGCCGTATATCTATTTCCGGCAGATGCGAGCGCCTTGCTGAAAGCATCGAGTGCCCCCGCATAATCTCCCTTGTAAAGGTGGGCGATTCCCTGACCTCGCTTTGCGGCCTGTACTTCATTTTTTTGGTGTGTCCGTGACTCAGCCTGCTCAAAAGTCGCTAAAGCCTCATCAAACTTTGCTTCCTGAATCTGTGACATACCAAGGTGCACATAATACTGAGCATTTGTTTTGTCATATTTGACGGCTTCGGCAAACAACTGGGAGGCGCGGGCATAGTCGCCGCTGTTATAGGCCTTCATCCCTTCATCATCGCTTTTTGTGCCGGCGCCAAAACTTCTTATTAAGAAAAATGCTGCCGTAATAATTATTACAATAAAAATCAAAGCCAAAGCTTTAAAAGCCCCGGATGTTTTCTTTCTTCCTTTTCTTTTTGCTGCCGTTCGGCTGTTACGATGCCTGCTGTCCTGCGTCCGTTTTTCACTGCCTTTTTTATAGTTCTTCTCTGTCTTTCTGCCGCTTTGAGACCGACGGCGGCTGTCATCAGACTGCTGCCTCATCCTGTCACCGGCTGCGGGGCGCGATTGACGCGTCGCATCCGCCTTTCTTGTATGTCCCGGAATAATTGTATCTGTATCCGGATTAAATTTATGTTTATGATGGTTCAAAAGAACACCTCCGTTTTATCTATCCCATCAGCTGCCAGACATACTCCGACTTTTTGCCGCTGTTAAAACTATTATAGGTGGTGTCCCTTTAAAATGCAAGTAATAATTCCGTGCACAATTGCAATCAATGCTGCCCCGGCTTTCAAGCCTGACGCAAAATATCCGCATACAACACAGGCAGCCGCCAGCAGCACCGATGCTTTCAGACGGTTTTTATAAGATAGTCCACCCCGAAACCACCGCTGCCCTAAAAACAGCGCAAGTACAAGTGCCTCGGCTGTGGAAATTTTCAAAAATACCAGCAGCGATATGCCATATACCAACATCGGTAAAATATAAATATAACCTAAAAGCCGTAAAAGTAAGGCCGCAATCAAAGAAGCGGCTGCCACTGCCCCCATCTCCCACGGCTGCACAAAAAAAAGCCCCGGTTCACCGCCGTACATCCATAAAATAACTGCACCGGCAGCTGCCGGCGTATTCAGCCAAAAATGCCGCCGCCACAATATTTTTTCAGCTAAAGTTCCCAGAAAACAGGAAGCCAATAAGGCGGAGAGCGGAACAAACTGCGGCAGAATAAGACCAAGACTTATACCGTCCGCCACCCCTTCAAGCAAATGACTTTTAGGAAACAGCCCGGGCAAAAAGCCCGAAAGTATTTCATGAAAAGCCATCATAAAAAAAGCAGCAAAAACAATCTGCCCGGCAGTTCCCATCCCCTCTGCTGCCATACGCACAAGTACCGGAAGCGCCAGCGCACAAATCCAAATCCCATAGGCTAATTGACAATTGTTTGCCGAATGTCTGTGAGGCGGCGCATCACTTTTCAAAACTGCCTCTGTCAAATCTGTCCCTTTAGGCAGCGGGATATATTGTGACTTTAACTGACGTTGTTTCTTATCTCTCTTTTGTGGTTTATTTTTGTGCCTGCTCTTTTCAGTTTTCACACTATCCGTTCGCCGTATACGTTCCTCCAGTGAAATCCCCGCAGGACAAATATAACTGCACAGATTACAATGAATACATTTCTGCAAAGTTTCTTTATTCAACATATACGGTGATACAAAAACCGGACAGACTTGCTCACACAAATTACAGCCAATGCATTTTGTCACATCCCTTGTCATTTCCGGTACCATACTTTCATTGAGAACGCAAATCTGACGCACCGGAAATTTTATCGCCTCATCTGCGGATGCGGCACGTCCGCTCATTAATCCCCCCAAAATAATACGGCTCTCCAACAGCTGTTCCTTTTTAAGTCCAAGTGCTGCCAAAACATCTCTAACTAAGGCCCCGACAGGCAGTTTAACAATATTTCTATATTTTTCAGGCATTACTACAGACACATACATATTCAAAGCAGGTTCATGCTCATAGAAGCCCTGGTAGGCATGGACTGCCATTTGAATGTCAAACCGCGGCCTGCACGCATTAAATTCCGCTTCCATAGGATAGCGCCGTTTCACACACCACACATCAAACACTGTATTTTGACTGAATACCGCTTTATATTTTCTTATATATTTGTTCAAAAGATAATCGGCTGTATGCCAGCTCTCCTCAATACAAAACACAATTCTTTCAGCGTTCATACACCGTCTCAGCACATCCGCCCCAAGTACTGCTTTTTCCGTTTCTTCTATAAGAAGTCTGTAATCCGCCATCTGATAAGGCTCTTTTCCGACACCGCTGATGTAAATTGTTTCTGCCGTTTTTATGCATTCTCCCGTTAATCCCAACTGTTTTAAAAAAAAGTCACCGTCTGCGGTCTGAAGAAAAGGAATTTCTGCCCACAACATATGCCCATGCCTGTATCTTTCAACCTTAATATCAAATACTTCAAGATTACAGCGCTCTTTTCTCCTCAAAATAGAGCCAATGCGCCCATCAATACTCGCATACACCGGAACATCCTCTTTATATCCCAAAAGGCTTCCCCGACTGACCAATGTATCTTCCTTTATATCCTCCAAAATCTTATCACAGCTTAAAATGACTGATGGCACATAAATTTCTCTGATTGCAGTCTCCATAAGTATTCTGTCTTCATCATCGTAAGGGCATATATAACGGCGTACCCTCACAAAATCACCTCCCGATAAGCTCTGCTTGTAGTATGTGCCAAACTTACCAAAAGAATAATAGGAAAGATTTTCTACTATCTATCCATATTTTATAATTGTCTTTTTATAGGATACTCTCCCTCACACACAGCGCCCCCCATCCAACCTTTCTATCGGGATAGTTTTCAATCCCCGGCAGACGCCTTGCCCCTTTTATCAAATATGCCTTAATTTTTTCTCCATAAAGAAAAGGGTCACTCCCCCGGACAATGCCCTGTTCCATTAAAAGAGCACAGCTTCCGCTGACAAATGGCGAAGCAAAAGATGTTCCGGTCACGGCTGCGTAGCCGCCGCCGGCCTTTGCCGCCAAAATATCCACGCCGGGTGCTGCCAAATCCGGTTTTATCCACCGATTAAATACCGTATATCCACGTCCCGAAAAATCGGCATACGCATCTGTATAGCCATTATATGCCCCAACAGCAATGGGCTTTAAGGCTGTTGATGGAATTGTCAGCGTATACTCCGGATTGGGATATAAAAAACGAGTCTGAATATTTCTCACACCGCCGCCGGGAAGCCACAGGTGATAACTGCCGTCAATAATTTTTTCTCCGCGCAGGCGTATATTCCAAAGTCCCGGTGTAATATAATTTTTCGTCGGAAGAAATTCTATATAAATTTCCTGTGCCATCGTATGAGGACTTGCTTCTCCGTAATATAAAAGAATTTCTGTTTCTTCGAGCACAAAACGCTGGGCACCTAAAAGCTGCTGAAGCGGCCCTGCCGTTTGTCCTCCGGGTGATATAAGCTCAATTCCTGCACTGTCAAAGCCATTTTTCCATATCTGAATATTCAACGCCGTCTCATATTCGGAAATCACAAATGGAATTTCTTCAATTCCAGCTGTACGAAGCTGACCAAAGGTATGTCCCTCCTTGCCGCCCTCATTACCTGTACCGATAACAATACAATTTTTCCACACTCCGGCCATGGCATCAATATAGGTTTCCAAAAGTGACATTCCGTTATGCGCACCATAAGAATTTCCGAAGCTAATGTTAATGACAATCGGCATTTGAAGCAAAATCGCTGTTTCAAGCAAAAAATTCACTGCCTGCATGAGCTCTGTCGTTCTCGGAAAGCCTCCCGGGCGAGGTACACCAAGCTTTACAACCGCAAGACTGCTTTCCGTTGCCACACCGGCATAATTTTCCGTTTTTGACCCTGCGGCAATGCTAAGAACAGCCGTGCCATGCCCGGACAAATCTTCTCCCGGAATGTGCAGTGGCCTTTCTTCACTTTTCAGAAGTGTATTAATCATTGCCGAATCATAAAATGAGCCGATTCTATAGCCCTTTGGCGGCGGCGCTGCTTCTGCCTCAAGCGTCTGGTCCCACAAAACCGCAATCCGCGTTGTACCGTCAGAATTTTTAAACGCTTCATGATATATGTCTGCCCCTGAATCGACAATTCCGATAAGCACACCTTTGCCGTTCAGCAAAAGCGGCGGCGTCTGAACCGAATTAATGCACGACACACTGCGCCCTGCCTCATCCGCGAAAAAAAGCCTTTTGGGCATTTCCACAAACTCAACCTGCGGCGCCTCAAAAAGCTTTTCTATCTCTGATTCTTTAATTGTCACAATTGCATAATTATTGAGAAGCGGCACAATCTGCACCGCTTCATTTTCAAGTTCCGAAAGATTTCCTGAATACTTCACAATTAAATCCCATGTATCCAAAGCCACATCAAAGCCTGTCTCAAGGCTTTTGGATTGACTGCGCTCAGCCTGTGTTGCCGAAAGTGCAAGATTTAACATATTATCCGCTTTCTGACTTTCCATAAAGTCCTCCTAAGCTTACATTTAAAACAGCTATATGTAAGTTCTATGCCAGTAAGCCTCTTAATATTCCCACACCTGCCATCACTTCTTCTTCCGTATTAAACCATCCAAAGCCACATCAAAGCCTGTCTCAAGGCT
>CABUBX010000088.1 GCA_902489925.1 uncultured Lachnospiraceae bacterium
CAAAATACCGTCCGGAGTGCCCGATTGTCGGCTGCAGTACTTATGACCATGTGTGCCGTCAGTTAAATCTTTCATGGGGCGTGACACCGGTGAAGATTGGTGAGGAAGAAAATACAGATGATTTATTTGATCATGCAGTTGATGCGGCAATGGACAACGGCATTGTTAAGCAGGGTGATTTGACTGTAATTACAACAGGCGTACCGCTTGGTGTATCAGGAACAACAAATCTTATAAAGGTTCATGTTGCCGGACATATTCTTATGACAGGTATCGGTATTTCCGATAAAAAAGTCAGCGGCACACTTTGTGTATGTAAGGATGCGAAAGATTTAGCAGCTAATTTTAAGCCGGGCGATATTGTTGTGGCAAAGGACACAGATAATTCGATGATGGGTCAGCTTAAAAATGCTGCAGGCATTATTGTGGAAAATCCAAACCGCAATTCTCATGCGTCAATTGTTGGCCTGAGCCTTGATATTCCTGTACTTATTGCTGCAGCGAATGCAACTCAGATTTTAAAATCAGGCGCCTTTGTCACAATGGACGGTGAAAAAGGCATTGTGTGCAGCACAAGATAGCAGACAGGGACAAAACCTCCTTTTGCCCCCGACATAATAAACTAACGCTTAATTAAAAAAGGAGACGAGAAAAGTATGCAGTCTTATAATTTCCTCTTAGATATCGCATTGATTTTATTATCAACGAAGGTATTTGGATTAATTACGAAAAAGTTCCATATGCCTCAGGTTGTTGGTGCCCTTTTGGCGGGCCTTATTTTAGGACCTGCCATGTTAGGCGTCATTACCGAGACGGACTTTTTAAATCAGGTTTCAGAGCTTGGTGTTATCGTGCTTATGTTTTCAGCGGGACTTGAAACAGATGTCAAGGAGTTAAAAAAGACAGGACTGGCATCATTTGTCATTGCCCTGATTGGTGTTATTGTACCCCTTGTCGGCGGATTCTTTCTGGCATTGGCCTTTAATAAGACGATTCCGTCGGATGCAACAACGCCGCTGTTTTTACAAAACATTTTTATTGGTGTCATTTTGACAGCAACATCTGTAAGTATTACAGTAGAGACATTAAAAGAGATGGGACGCTTAAATACACATGCCGGCAATGCTATTTTAGGCGCGGCAGTGATTGATGATATTTTGGGCGTTGTTGCTTTGACAATTGTGACAAGCAGCGCTGACCCAAGCGTCAATATTTTTAGTGTACTCTTTAAAATCGTATTATTCTTTGTGTTTGCCGTTGCTTCAGGTTTTGTGTTTTATATGTTTTTCAAGTGGTGGACAGGAAAAGCCGACCATGACTTGCGCCGCTTTGTTATTGTAGCATTTGTATTTTGTCTGCTGCTTTCTTATGTGGCTGAGGAGTGGTTTGGTGTTGCCGATATTACAGGTGCTTACATTGCGGGACTTGTGATTGCAAACACGCAAAGAACAAAATATGTGGCTTCAAGATTTGGTACATTATCCTATATATTGTTATCACCGGTATTTTTTGCCAGTATAGGTCTTAAAGTTGAACTGCCGAATATGACAGCAAGCATTATTATTTTTGCGGTATTACTTGTTGTCATCGCCGTATTGACTAAGGTTGTCGGCTGCGGTTTCGGCGCGAAGATGATGAAGTTTTCCGGACAGGAAAGTATTCAGATCGGTGTCGGTATGATTTCCCGTGGTGAGGTTGCCTTAATTGTTGCCAATAAAGGCAATGCTGTTGGCTTGATGTCCACAAATCTTTTTGGACCGGTTGTTATTATGGTTGTTGTGACAACTATTATTACGCCGATACTCTTAAAAGTCGTATTTTCGAGCAAGCATGCGGGTGTGGATTCAGAGCCTGTTCAAAACGGACTGGCAGATTCCTACGAGGAGTTAGAAGCGCTTTATACGGCGAAGAACCCGAAGCTTGAAGAATATATTAAAGAGCAGCAGTCAAAGCATAAATAAAGGTTATAAAAACAATGCCCATTGCTTACAATATTAGTAAAAGAGCTTTGGGAGTTGTCAATGAAAAAGAAATTTATAAAGGGCATAAGTATTCTTTTGACAGTGCTTATGCTGCCATGTTCGATGGCGTCTGCAAAAGAGGAGGATTCGCCTGCCTTGATAAAGGAGGGCGGAGAACTTTCTTTGCAGACGCCATCGGCTGTTTTAATGGAAGCATCGACCGGAAAGGTTATTTTTGAAAAAGGCGCTGATGAGAAAAGGGCGCTGGCAAGTGTCACAAAGGTAATGACGCTGCTAGTTATTTTTGATGCCATTGCCGACGGGAAAATTGCACTGACAGATGAGGTGGTGACAAGTGCCCATGCAAAATCCATGGGCGGCTCACAGGTTTTTCTCGAAGAAGGGGAAAGGCAGACGGTTGAGACACTGATTAAGTGTATTGTTATTGCCTCGGGCAATGATGCGGCGGTGACTATGGCCGAATATATTGGGGGCACTGAGGAAAGTTTTGTGGAGATGATGAACGCGCGTGCGGCAGCCCTCGGCATGACAGGCAGCCATTTTGTGGACTGCTGCGGTCTGACAGACAGTCAGCAGCATTATTCTACGGCGAGGGATATTGCCGTGATGTCAAGAGAGCTTATTTTAAAACATCCTGAAATATATGATTATGCCCAAATATGGATGGAGGATATTACCCATGTGACAAATCAGGGAAGTAAGGATTTTACACTTTCCAATACAAATAAATTACTTCGTCAGTTTGACGGCTGTACCGGTTTGAAGACTGGGAGTACGTCGTCGGCAAAATATTGTTTAAGTGCGACGGCAAACAGAAATGGAATTGACATGATTGCGGTAGTGCTTGCCTCTCCGGATTCCAAAACCCGGTTTGCGGAGGCTGCGGCAATGCTTAATTATGGATTTTCAAAATGTCGCTTGTATAAGGATGAGGATATGCCGCCCCTTGAAGACGCACACGTTTTAAAGGGAACAGAAGATACAGTGCCGCTTTATTATGAGAATCTATTTTCCTATCTTGATATGGAGGGTGCAGATTTGTCTGCCATCGAAAAAAGAGTAGAAATTGAGGAAAAACTTCAAGCACCGATTCAAAAGGGGGATAAGGTCGGGCGTATCTGTTACAGCTTAAATGGCAAAGATATCGGAAGCATAAATATTTGTGCCAAGACAGAGATTTGTGCGGCAGGCTTTTTGGATTATATAAAAATGGCAGGAAAAATGTGGATACACTCACTTTGACGAATGAAAAAAATCGTGATATACTTTAAAAAGTATGTCAATGAAGAAAGGATATGACAATGGCGATTCCGGTTAAGCTACAGGTGTTTGAGGGTCCTCTGGACCTTTTGCTGCACCTGATAGATATTAATAAAATTGATATTTATGATATTCCTATTGCGCTTATTACAGACCAGTATCTGGACTATATTCAGCAGCTGCAGTCACAGGATATGGAGGTCATGAGTGAGTTTTTAGTGATGGCGGCAACGCTTCTTAAAATTAAATCCAAGATGCTGCTTCCGGTTGAGGAAAAAACGGAGACGGCACAGGAGGATGACCCGAGAGCCGAGCTTGTCGAACGGCTGTTAGAATACAAGATGTATAAGTATGCTGCGGCAGAGTTGAAGGATAAACAGGTCGATGCAGGCAAGGCACTTTTTAAGGGCATGACATTGCCAAAGGATTTAAAATATGAAGAACCGCCGGTTGATTTAGATGCGCTTGTGGGCGATATGACAATACAAAAACTCCATAAGATTTTTCAATCGGTCATTAAACGGCAGAAAGATAAGCTTGACCCGATTCGAAGCAAGTATGGCAAAATCCAACAGGAGGAAATTAATCTTGCAGATAAAATTGCCGAGATGGAAAGTTATGGAAAAATACATAAGCACTTTAGTTTTAGAACAATGCTTGAAAAACAGCCGACCAAACTGAATATGGTTGTCACTTTCCTTGCGATTCTTGAACTGATGAAAAGTGGGAAAATCAAGGTTGTTCAGGAAAATCTTTTTGATGATATTTTGATTGATATGACGGAGGAAGGCTAATGGAGATTAGCAGAGCAGAGGCAGCCGCAGAAGCGCTGCTGTTTACGATGGGACGTTCAATTACTGTGGAAGAATTTTGCGGCGTTTTGGAAATTGATGCACAGACGTTTGTAAAGCTGATGCATCGGTTAATGGACAAATATGAGACGGAGAATCGGGGGGTACATATTATTGAGCTGGACGGTGCCTATCAGATGTGTACAAAACCTGTGATGTATGATTATATTGTGAAGCTGACGCATCAGCCGAAAAAGCATGTGCTTACAGATGTCATGCTTGAAACGCTATCCATTGTTGCCTATAAGCAGCCTGTGACAAAGGCTGTGATTGAAAAAATAAGAGGTGTCAGCTGTGACCATGCGATTAATCGTCTTGTGGAGTACGGACTGATTTGTGAGGCGGGCCGTCTTGATGCGCCGGGGCGTCCGATTTTATTTGCGACGACAGAAGAATTTTTAAGGGTATTCGGACTTCGCTCTCAGGATGAGCTTCCTGTCATTGATGCGGTGAAAATGGCAGAATTTAAAGAGGAGGCTGAGGAGGAAGCTCAGATGGATATTCCGGTATAAAGTCGGAGTCATGAATATTTTATGATATTTTAGATTTTGTTAATATACTTTCATTTGTAAAAAGCGTAGAATGGTGTCAGAAAAGGAGAGATACAGATGAGAGAAAAACTTGCAAGATTTATGATGGGACGCTATGGGGTAGATACGTTAGGAAAATTTAACCTCGGTGTCGTTCTTGTACTTATTGTCATTAATATGTTTGTCGGCAGCGGATGGCTGTACTGGCTTGGGATTGCTTTGCTGGTTGTTGCTTACTGGCGCATGTTTTCGAGAAATATTCAAAAGCGCTACAGTGAAAACCAGTGGTTTGTGAGCCGTTTTGGCGGCATTGGTGCGTGGTTTAAACGCCAAAAGAATTATCAGGCTCAGCGAAAGGATTATCGTATTTATACATGCCCATCCTGTAAGCAAAAGGTGCGTGTGCCAAAGGGCAAAGGACGCATCAGTATCCACTGTCCTAAGTGTGGCAATGATTTTGTTAAGAAAAGCTGAACGAATTTAGAAAAAAGAGATTATAATTGTCGAAATATACAAAAATATATTTACAATTCTTTTGGTTTAGGGTAAAATAATAGAAATCATATTGAAAGATATGAGAGAGGTTTTATTATTGTTTTATCCTAAGGAGGAATTGTGTATGAAAAAGAAAATTGCGATGATTCTTACAGCAATGCTTATGGTGGTATTTGCATTGACAGCTTGCGGCAGCGGCAGTAAGGCAGACCCTATTGAAGGCAATTGGGAAGCTACAAAGATTGCAGCAGGCGGTTTGGAAGTTGATTTGGCAGAGTTTGAAAAGACAATGGGTCAGGAGATGAATATCAGCATTAACTTTAAGGCTGACGGTACATTAACTGCAGATGCCATGGGCGAGACAAGCGACGGCGAGTGGAAAGCAAAAGACGGCGGCAAGTACGATGTGACAATGGACGGCCAGACCGAAGAAGTTACACTTGCAGATGGAAAGCTTACGCTTGAAATTGAAGGCGCAGCATGTATTTTTGAAAAGAAATAAATAATGGCTATAAAAAAACGGCGTTACGCCGTTTTTTTTGTTTATATCGCTTCAATGTAAACCTTCACATGTCCGCCGCAGACCATGCCATTTTCGGCGGCTTCATGTCCGCTCATGTCGACAGCATAGGAGGCTGTCGTTTTGTTTTTTATGCAGCTAAGGGCAAGCTCGGTAATTCTTGCTTCGGCAATACCGCCACCGACAGTGCCGATACAGCGTCCGTCTTTAAAAACGACCATTTTTGTTCCGGCGCTTCTTGGTGCCGAGCCTTTGCGTTCAAGGATTGTCACAAGGGCACAATCTCCTTTGTCAAGTGCTTCAAGCATCTCCTTTGAGTAACAATAGGACGGATTGTGACTGTTTTTTTCTAATATGATTTGTGCCATAACGGATATGGCGATTTCCTCCGGTGTCTCGGCTTTAATAGAAAGGCCGATGGGCATATGGACGGTTTCGGTTAATTCCTTTGAAAAACCCATTGACTGAAGTGCTTCGCGAACTTTGGCGGTACGCACCTTGCTGCCCATCATGCCCGCATAAATAAAATCGGTGGATAAAATTTGCTGAAGACAGGCGATGTCATACTGATGACCGCGGGTGACAACAACAAAATAACGGTTGGCTTTTGCAGGCAGTGCTGAAAGTGCTTTTTCAAAAGGCTCACAGATTATTTTATCAGCGCCGGCTGCTTGGGCATTTGCGCAAAATTCCGGTCGGTCATCGATGACAGTGACATGAAAGCCTGTCATTTTTCCGAGACGGATGATAGGCATGGAGACATGGCCTGCACCACATAAAATTAATCTCGGAATATCAGAGAGTGCTTCGCAGAAAAAAGTATCATCACCAACATGAAGCAGAGCAGTACCTGAAAGATTCTCCACCAACGGCAAAAGTGCTTCAAAAACTTTTGGCGCACCTGTCGTATATATCCACTGATGATTTTTCAAAAGTCCTTTTTGCCCTGTGTGAGGTCCTGAAACGGCCATAGCGCTGACGTGGCGGGATGACACGTCGGCGGATGAAATATATTTAAAAAATCAGACATCATATTGCCTCCTTAAAAATTGTCTTAAATTTATCTTCATATATATTAAAGAAAATGTCAAGAGGGTAAAACGGGCTTTAAAAAAGAAGGGGCTTGGTGTATAATAAAACATTATAAGAAGAATTGACTAAGGAGGTTTTATGAAGTCGTTAGTTATTGCAGAAAAACCGAGTGTCGGACGGGATATTGCCAGAGTGCTTGCCTGTACAAAAACAGTCGGCAGCTGCCTTGAGGGCGGTGATTATGTTGTGACATGGGCATTGGGACATCTTGTAACGCTTGCATCCCCTGAAAGTTACTCGGATGATTATAAAGAATGGTCGCTTGAAACATTACCGATGCTTCCGGAAAGATTAAAACTGGAGGTTATTAAAAAAACAGGACGCCAGTTTCAGACAGTCAAGACACAGCTTTTCAGAAAAGATATTTCTGAGATTATTATAGCGACTGATGCCGGCCGTGAGGGTGAGCTTGTGGCGCGATGGATTATTGACAAGGCGGGTGTGAAAAAACCAATCAAGCGGCTTTGGATTTCTTCAGTTACGGATAAAGCCATTAAAGAAGGCTTTGCGCATCTGAAAAACGGTCATGATTACGATAATCTTTACAGGGCAGCCGTTGCCAGAGCGGAGGCGGATTGGCTTGTCGGGCTTAATGCGACAAGAGCTTTGACTGTAAAGTATAATGCCCAGCTCTCCTGTGGACGTGTTCAGACACCGACATTGGCGATTATCGAGAAGCATAATGCGCAGATAAAAAATTTTAAACCGGTAAAGTATTATGGTGTTGCGGCAACATCAGGGCAGCTTCGCCTAATATGGCGAAATGAAAAGACAAAGGAGACACGCATATTTAATAAAGAGACAGCAGATTTAATCCATAAAAAAGTATGCGGCGGACAGTGTATTGCAGATGCGGCTGATAAAAAAACAAAGAAAATTTATGCACCGCTTTTGTATGATTTGACAGAGCTGCAGCGCGATGCCAACCGATTATATAATTTTTCGGCAAAAGAGACATTAAATTACATGCAGCGTCTTTATGAACATCATAAAGCGGTGACTTATCCGAGAACAGATTCAAGGTATTTGACATCGGATGTGGCAGAGACATTGGCAGAGCGGGTCAGCGCATGTCGGGTGCCGGAGTGGGCTACAGCTTGTAATTTTATTTTAAAAGAGAAGCTTGCAAAGGGAAATTCACGGTTTGTAAATAACGCAAAAGTCAGCGACCACCATGCTATTATTCCAACAGAACAGGGCGTTCGCTTGTCGGATTTGGATTACGGTGAGCGAAAAATATATGAACTTGTTGTCAAAAGGTTTTTAGCGGTACTCATGCCTCCGGCTGTTTATGAGGAGATAAAAATTACGGCACATATTGGCGGTGAGCTGTTTGAAGCTTCAGGTCGGGTTTTAATTGATGAAGGCTGGAGACGTGTCGGACGTGATTTAGATGCTGAGGAGGCAGAGGCTGAGTTAAATATATGCCGTGGCTTTGAAAAAGCGGAAAAAGGCATGAAGCTTGACATCAACCGTGTTGAAATAACAGAGGGGATTACAAAACCACCGTCTTATCTGACAGAGGCATCGCTTTTATCGGCGATGGAACATCCGGCAAAGTATATGAACCAAAAGGATGACGCACTTGCAAAAACACTTGGCGAGACCGGGGGACTTGGCACTGTAGCCACGAGGGCGGATATTATTGAGAAGCTTATAAACACGGGGATGATTGAAAAGCGCGATAAATATTTGCACTTAACGTCTAAAGGCCGACAGGTACTTGAGCTTGCACCAAAGGAATTGCGCTCGCCTGAACTGACAGCCCAGTGGGAGCAAAAGCTTGCGGATATTGCAGCGGGGAAGGTGAAAAAAGCGGATTTTGAATCAGAAATCCGAAACTATACAGTGACGGTTGTGGATGAGATTAAAGGCAGCAATCTTAAGTATCATCATGACAATGTAACCGGCAAAAAGTGCCCGGAGTGCGGTAAATTACTTTTGGAGGTTACCAATAAGCACGGACGTGCACTTGTATGTCAGGACAGAGCCTGTGGTTACAGAAAGAATTTGGCGAAGGTCACCAATGCGCGCTGTCCGCAGTGCCATAAAAAGATGGAAATGATAGGAGAAGG
>CABUBX010000089.1 GCA_902489925.1 uncultured Lachnospiraceae bacterium
TAAAAAATCAACACTTGATATTGTCAAACTGCTGCAGCAGGAGATTGACGAATTTTATCCAAGTTTTTCGGATAATGATTTAAAGTGCGAATTTAACACAGACAACACCTCCTATATGATTTGCGCTGACGGTATGCTTATTGCAAGAGCTTTTGAAAATCTAATCGGCAATGCCATTAAATACGGCCGCACCGGAAAAATTATTAAAATTGACATTTCAGGCTCAGAAAACAAAGTCAAAGTTGCTATCACCAATTATGGCAACGTCATTCCCGAATCCGATATACCTTTTATTTTTGACCAGTTTTACCGTGTTGATACTTCAAGAAATGAGGAAACCGGAGGCACAGGACTTGGCCTTTCCATAACAAAAGCAATTATTGAAGAACACCAAGGAAGTATCAGTGCCAAAAGCTCTCTTTCCGGCACTGTTTTTGAAGTAATTCTCGACACTACTAACAAGGAAGATTGATAACGATGTTAAAAAATAAAACATACAATATTCTGTGGACATTTTGTCTTATTTTAACAATATGCTTTATAATCAACCGTCCGTCTTTAGCCGCCGAGCCGCCGCATGATTTTTCCATGTCGGTTTCATACGGTTATGACAATTACCAAAAAAATGACCGGGACATGCCTGTATGGGTTCGCTTTACAAACAGGGGGGCTGCTTTTGCCGGTGAATTAAAACTCAGTATTAATGACGGAACTTTTGCCGGTCTGACATTTTCGCAGCACATTTCCGTTCTTTCTAATTCAGAGGAAGAATTTGTTTTTTACACCCCCTGTCTTGAAGCATACACAGAGATTACACTCACACTGACAGACGAGGAATCCAAGGAAGTCACCGAGCTTACCGAAAAAACATTAAACAAAATCACCGGCGATATTTTAAGCGAGAATTATAAAAAGACTGCCGAACTGACAGATGAGCTTGTCTTTTCTTCTCCGGTTGATGCTTCTTATGTGCCTGTGCGCAGCGTCAATCTTTCCGGGCACAAACTTCCCGAAAGTGAAGAAGGCTACAACGGTCTTGATATTATCCTCGTCAACCGTTTTGATGCTTCTTATATGACTGAAACTCAGGCAAAAGCCTTAAAAAACTGGATAAAAAACGGCGGTATTCTTTTGACGGGCACTGCCGCAGATATGTCTGTTTTCTTTGAAAAGCTTGAGCTTTCACCGCAAAAAGCCGACAGCACCCAAACAATCTATACAGACTTTGGGGCTGACTACCAAACTTATATCCACCTTGAGGCGCCGAATATTTCGTCCGATATTTTAAGCAATGTAAAGGCCATCTCTATTGATGTGGATAATTTGTATGCCTCCCCGGACAATCCTTTTATTAATAAAGAATTTTATCAAAAGCTTGATTTGGAAAACGGCCGGATTATTGTTTCAAAATTTGATTTTACATCCGAAACTTTTACGAATTTTGGCGCATGCAATTATGTTTTGCAACAAATGCTCGCCGAGAACATTAACCATACAGACTGGGCACATTTTTCAAATTACTCCGATAATTTCAGAAATGTTTGGTCCTCCCAGTCACTTTTGCTGAATACACTCTATAAAAAAGTTCCTGGCTACGGCAAATACATGCTTATTTTATTTGTTTATATTTTAATTATCGGACCTGTGCTTTACATCATCCTAAAGAAGATTGACAGACGCTATTTATTGTGGATTACAGTACCGCTTACAACAATTATTTTTACTGTCATTATTTTTGCTGTCGGAAAGGATACACGACATACCTCGCCGTTCATTAACTATGCATCATTTATCGACGGAGACAGTGACGAAATCTCCGAGGATACGCTTTATTCTGTCACCTTGCCGGATAAAGAAAACTACAGCCAGCATATCATTGATGACTATACAGTGCGCCCTGTAAACAATAATTATTCAGACACATACTCTGTGTGGAACAGAGCTTTTGGCAGATATTTTAATAATGAGAACAACAACAACGGGCTGTCCTATATTTCAGACCCTGAGGGCGGCACAAATATTGCGGTTGACAATGATGTTCTTTTTTCAACAAGATTTTTCAATCTTCATAAGCCCGACATGGATTTTTCAGGTATCGAAGAAAATATCGCTTACAAAGACGGTTATTACACCGGCACAATAAACAACACAACCGATTATAACCTTCACAATGCCTGCCTTATCATTTCCGGTCAAATTTATTCTCTCGGCAATATTAATGCTCACACTCAAATCAGCTTTCATTTAAGGGTAAAAGATGTCGCCGATTTAGAAAAAATAGAACAGGATATCATGAAGGCTCCGAATATTTCCAAAGAGCGCAAAAACACAGGCGAGGCATTAGTTAAAACAAATATGTTTTTTCAGTTTATCAGCAATACTTATGCCAACGGTTATCAATCCAATGGTTATCCGTACCTGATTGGCTATATGCCGGATTACAGACCGAATGCTTTTGACAATACAGACATTCCTGTTACCGGCATGACATTATTCCATAAAAAAATGTCAATCCATTACCAAGACGGCAGCGCTATGTATATCCCGGATATCTCACAGCTTATGTCTGTGCAGGCCGGCGAAGTCTACGGCCTGTCCAGAGAAATATATTCCCAGGAAGTCATAGCCGGTATTGACTTTGATAACCGCTTTATGCCCGAAAAGCTTCAACTCATATCCGGCAACGAAAATATACTCATTTATGCCTATAACTACACAAACAAAGTTTATGACCCTCTGTTTTTAGAATCAACAATATGTGAAACCAATGGCAGGGATTATTTCGATGAAAACAAAATTTTGCAGCTTAAATTTGTACAAAAAGTACCTTATACAAATGAGCCGTATAAGCTTCCGGTAATTTCTGCTGCGGGGAAGGTGAACTAAATGCTCGTCATTGATAACTTAACCAAATATTACGGCGATTTCTGCGCACTGGACCACATAAGCATGCATATTGCAAAAGGCGATTTATTCGGCTTTGTCGGTCCAAACGGCGCAGGAAAGACAACAACGCTCAAAATCTTGTCCGGATTGATTCGCCCTGACGAGGGCACAGTCATGATGGACGGGAAAAATCTTTTGACAGATATTAAAAAGCTGAAATCCGATATCGGCTATATGCCGGATTTTTTCGGCACATATGACAATCTTAAAGTCATAGAATATATGCGATTTTTTGCGTCTATTTACCGGCTTGACGGTCTTCGCGCCGATGCCGTGATTGAAAGACTTCTAAAGCTCGTTCATATGGAAGACCGGAAAAATCAGTATGTCGATGAGCTTTCCCGCGGGTTAAAGCAAAAGCTTTGTCTTGCCCGATGCCTGATTCATAATCCAAAGCTTCTTATTCTTGATGAACCGTCCTCAGGACTTGACCCTGCAGCGCGCATTGAAGTGAGAGAGATACTAAAAAAGCTTTGCAATGACGGAAAAACAATTATCATCAGCTCGCATATTTTATCAGAGCTTGCCGAAATGTGTACCCACCTCGGTATTATTCAAAACGGCCGTATAATTGCCAATAACACCGTCACTGCCATTATGGACTTGCAAAATGCCTCGAAGCCGTTGATTATCACCGTCTGTGATAAAATAGAAGAAGCTGTGAAGCTTTGCCGTATTCAAAACTATGTGGAAAATTTATCCCATACCGAAAATGAAATTCGACTCAGTTTTTCCGGTACTGCCGAGGAGGCTGCCTCGCTTTTAAGTGTCCTTGTTGCAGCCGGCATACCGGTATGCGGTTTCAAAAAAGAAACGACAAGTCTTGAATCTTTATTTATACGTCTTACTGAGCATAAGGAGGTGGATGCCGGTGAACCTTAAAGTAAAGCCAAGGTTAAATCCAATCTATAAAAAAGAGATTAAGCAAAGTGTCCGTTCTGTAAAAATGCCGCTTTTTCTTGTATTATTCAACTCGGTGCTGGCAGTCATCGGCCTTATTGCCTTTTATATCACAAATGAACAGGTGAAGCTGACAGGCAATATTGATTACAGAGCCAATATTTATTTATATATTTTTATGGTCTCGATTGAATTTGCATTGCTTATTTTCATTATTCCGGCCATGGCCTCAGGGCTTATATCAGGAGAGCGCGAACGTCAGACATTGGATATCCTTTTGACCTCCATGCTGACGCCGAGGCAGATTATAACAGGAAAGCTGCTCTCTGTCATAGGAAGCATCTCCCTGATACTGTTTTCGGGACTTCCCGTACTTGCATTAGCTTTTATCTATGGAGGCGTCAATGCGCCGGATATGCTTTTAACAGCGCTTTATCTTGTCTTTTCAGCCTCTTTTTTAGGCACCATCGGCATATTTTGTTCAGCTGCCGTAAAAAAGACAACCTTTGCCACTGTACTGACCTATGGCATAGAATTTGCATTATTTGTTGTCCCTATCATCGTTGTTTTTTTTGCAAGACAAATCCGTTTTGCCCAGACAGCACAGCAGGACGGTACAATCGGCATCATCGCAATTATTTTGTTAATCAATCCGGCTGTCACGTTTTTTAATATATTATTTAATCAGGCCGGTGCGATTACTTTTTTGGATGAAGCCTTTATGAAATTGGGGTTAAATCATTTTATCGCTGAAAATTACATTATCATCAGTCTGCTTACCCAGTTAGCTTTGACAATAATATTTATATGGTTATCCATAATCTATGTCCGCCGCCACGGAGAAATCAGACGCAAAAGGAGAGAAAAAAATTGAAGCAAGAATCAGGAATATCTAAAATATGGCGGTTGTTTTATCCGATGCTTACAGCAATGGGTATTCAGCTTGTCATATCTTCAATTGCAGGGATGATTCTGTCTGCAATGGTACTGGTAAACACTGCACCATTAAACGAAACAACCATGTTTACCGCCCTTATGGAGGCATCCGTAAAGTATGCCGTCCTTATCACCGGCATTTCATGCCTTTTTACAATTCCCTTATCCCTTTTGTTTTATAAAAGGGATTTAAAGCTGAATAAAATCAATCCGCCAAAACATACTGTTCCGGCTTATTGCTGGCCGCTTCTTATTATCACAGGTATTCTTACATGCATCGGCAGCAACATTATTATAACGATATCTCAGCTTGACCTTTATTTTTCAAGCTATGAACAAGTTTCCGAGCAGCTTTATTCCGGTAATTTTATTGTTCAGCTTATTGTCATCGGTTTTATCGCACCGATTTCCGAGGAATTAATTTTCAGAGGGCTTATCTACAACAGAGCCAAGGCTTATTTCGGCACTATTTATGCTGTCATTGTTTCCTCTCTAATTTTTGCTTTCTATCACGGAAACGCCATACAATTTATTTACGCCTTAATCATCGGCCTTATGATGGCTTATATCTACGAAAAATTCGGCACCCTTATGGCACCGGTAATTTTCCATATTTGCTGCAACCTGCCTGCCCTTATTTTGCAGCAAATGCACATAACCATTAACTCCTTATACACAGCAGCTTATATTGCCACAGGATGTACGGCAGCTGTTGTCATCTTGTTCTTTATTATGCATAAAATATTAAAATCACAGTCAAATAAACAGTGACGCATACATAAAGCAGTCGGGGTATGTCGAAAGATTTATAGCTGCCGGCCATTGACAAACTTTAGGAAATCGTGTAATATAAATTTAAGTTTATAGAACAGCTGTTCGATAGCATAAGAAAGTATGAGGATGAACGTATATGGAAAAAAACACACCAAAAACAGACAGTATGGTGCCAAACAGTGAAAAACTAAAGGCACTTGATGCCGCATTGTCAAAAATAGAGAAAGACTTCGGAAAAGGCTCTGTGATGAAGCTTGGCGATAAAGGTACATCAATGGATGTTGAAACCGTGCCTACAGGCGCTTTAAGCTTAGACCTTGCACTTGGTCTTGGCGGTGTCCCTAAAGGACGTATCATTGAGATTTACGGTCCCGAATCTTCAGGTAAGACAACAGTCACACTGCACATGGTTGCAGAAGTACAAAAAAGAGGCGGTATTGCCGGCTTTATTGATGCTGAGCATGCACTTGACCCGGTTTATGCCAAGAACATCGGCGTAGACATCGAAAACCTCTACATATCCCAGCCGGATAACGGAGAACAGGCATTAGAAATCACAGAGACGATGGTGCGCTCAGGCGCCATTGATATCATTGTCGTTGACTCTGTTGCGGCACTTGTACCAAAAGCAGAAATCGAAGGCGATATGGGTGATTCCCATGTAGGACTTCAGGCACGCCTTATGTCCCAGGCATTAAGGAAGCTGACTGCCGTCATCAGTAAGTCCAACTGTATTGTAATCTTCATTAACCAGCTTCGTGAAAAAGTCGGTGTGATGTTCGGTAATCCTGAGACAACCACCGGCGGTCGTGCACTGAAGTTTTATTCCTCCGTCCGTATGGATATTCGAAGAATTGAAGCCTTAAAGCAAGGCGGTGAGATTGTCGGAAACCGTACCCGCGTCAAGGTTGTAAAGAATAAGATTGCACCGCCTTTCAGGGAAGCCGAATTTGACATTATGTTCGGAAAAGGTATTTCCAAAGAGGGAGATGTCCTTGACCTTGCGGCCAATGTCGGCATTGTCAATAAAAGCGGGGCATGGTACTCCTACAACAACAGCAAAATCGGACAGGGCCGTGAAAATACAAAGCAGTATTTAATCGAGCATCCTGAAATTCTCTCTGAGTTAGACCATAAGGTTCGCGTTTACTATGGCCTTGAAGCTGATGAGACAGCTGCTGCCTCTAACGCTGACCAGGCAGACCAAGTATTTTCTGACGGGGAATAATTTATGATAATTACTGACTTAGAACCACTGACAAAGACAAAGGTTAAAGTCTTTATTGACGAAGCCTTTGCCTTTGTGCTCACTAAAGCCGATTTAAACAGTTTGGGGCTTTTAAAGGGCAGCTTTATTGAAGAAGACCTCTACATCTATATTACAGATGAGCTGCTTTTAAAACGCGCAAAATTAAAGGCACTGAATCTTTTAAAAGCGAGAGATTATACTGAGTCAGGACTTCGTGATAAGCTAAAGGCGGATGGTTATCCGCCTTTCTTAATTGACAAGACCATTGACTATGTAAAATCCTATAACTATATTAATGATGCACGTTTTATAGAAAATTTCTGCCGGCTGAATAAAGACACGATGAGCCGCCAGATGCTTATTTTTAAGCTGCGTCAAAAGGGAATTTCTTCAGAGCTTATTAACGACTATATGTCTCAATTAGAAATTGACAGTAAGCCTCAGATACTCCGTCTGATTCAAGGCAAATGCGGCAGCGACATACCTGCTTACCTGTCAGACAATAAGAATCGTCAGAAAATTACCGCCTTTTTGCTGCGCAAGGGCTACAGTTACAGTGAAATTAAAGAGGCTGTAAAAGCAGCCGAGGAAAATATCTGAAATTTACTTGACATAAGTTATAAAAAAGTATAAAATTAGATTGTTGCAAATCTGTGCTTTTGCACAAAAATGCATCAGAATTTAATAGGGAGGTGCACCTGTGCCAACACCAGTTATAATTACAATAGCTGTTGTTATTGCTGTAGTTGTTACTGCACTGATTGCCTGGAACGTGGCAATTTCTTATAGAAAGAAAGTTGTAGAAGCCAAGATTGGAAGCGCTGAAGAAAAGGCTCGCGAGATTATCGATGAAGCCATGAAAACAGCCGAAACCAAGAAGCGTGAAGGCATGCTCGAACTCAAGGAAGAAGCGTTAAAAAACAAAAACGAACTTGAACGTGAGAGCAGAGAACGCAGAAGTGAATTACAAAAGTATGAGAAGCGTGTTCTTTCCAAAGAGGAAGCACTCGACCGCAAAGCCGATGCCCTTGAAAAGAAAGAAAACCAGCTTTCTGCACGCGAGGATAAGTTAAACCGCCAGAAGCAGGAAGTCGAAGCACTCAGTGAACAGCGCGTACAGGAACTTGAAAGAATCTCCGGATTAACCTCCGAACAAGCAAAAGAATATCTTTTAAAAACTGTTGAAGATGAAGTCAAGCATGAGACTGCCATGATGATTAAAGACATGGAAGCCAAGGCCAAAGAAGAAGCAAACAAAAAGGCAAAGGATTACGTGGTTACAGCCATCCAAAAGTGTGCTGCAGACCATGTCTCCGAGGCAACAATTTCCGTTGTGCCATTACCGAATGACGAGATGAAGGGACGTATCATCGGACGTGAAGGACGCAACATCCGCACACTTGAGACGATGACAGGCATCGATTTGATTATTGATGATACACCTGAAGCTGTAATTTTATCCAGCTTTGACCCGATTCGTCGTGAGATTGCCCGCATTGCTCTTGAAAAGCTCATTGTTGACGGACGTATTCATCCGGCAAGAATTGAGGAAATGGTCGAAAAAGCCCAGAAGGAAGTTGAACAGATGATTCGCGAGGAGGGCGAGAACGCCACACTTGAGGTCGGAGTTCACGGAATCCATCCTGAGCTCGTCCGTCTGCTTGGAAAGATGAAATTCCGCACAAGCTACGGTCAAAATGCGTTAAAGCATTCTATTGAGGTTGCACAATTATCCGGTCTCTTAGCTGCCGAAATCGGTGTTGATGTGCGCACTGCAAAGCGCGCCGGTCTGCTTCACGATATCGGTAAGTCTGTAGACCATGAGATGGAAGGCTCACATATTCAGATTGGTGTTGACTTATGCCGCAAGTATAAGGAATCCGCCATCGTTATTAACGCTGTTGAATCACATCACGGCGATGTTGAGCCGACTTCACTAATCGCTTGTATTGTACAGGCTGCCGAT
>CABUBX010000090.1 GCA_902489925.1 uncultured Lachnospiraceae bacterium
ACAGCAGCTACGCCAAAATGTGGCTGATATGAAGGTGCGCATTGTATCCGGAATGGATGGGCTTATTGAAGCTGCGACAATTGATGGTGCGGACATTGTATTGACAGCAGTGGTCGGCATGATTGGCATACAGCCGACAATTGCCGCAATTAAGGCAAGTAAGGATATTGCTTTGGCAAATAAGGAGACACTTGTTTGTGCCGGACATATCATTATGCCGCTGGCAAAGGAATATAATGTGAATATACTTCCGGTGGACAGTGAGCATTCGGCTATATTTCAGTCACTTCACGGCGAGGACGGCAATCATATACGACGGATTTTGCTGACAGCTTCCGGCGGACCGTTCAGAGGAAAGAAAACTGAGGATTTAAAAAATATACAGGTAGAGGATGCCTTAAAGCACCCAAACTGGGTGATGGGGCAAAAGATTACGATAGATTCGGCAACCTTAGTGAACAAAGGCTTGGAGGTTATTGAGGCAAAGTGGCTTTTTGGCACGGACTTGGATAGGATACAGGTTGTTGTGCATCCTCAGAGTGTGATTCATTCGGCAGTGGAGTTTGACGATAAGGGCATTATTGCCCAGCTTGGAACACCGGATATGCGTCTTCCGATTCAGTATGCGCTTTTTTATCCTGAAAGGAGAAGCTTAAATTCCGAGCCGCTGGATTTATTTAAGCTTTCCCAGATGACTTTTGAGGCGCCGGATATTAAGACTTTTAAAGGGCTTGCCTATGCTTATGAGGCGGCAAGGGCGGGGGGACTTATGCCGACCGTATTTAACGCGGCCAATGAGCGTGCTGTCGCAAAGTTTCTTGGAAAAAAAGTCGGATTTTTAGATATTTATGAGATAATACATGCGTCAATGGACGCGTGCCGTCAAAAGGAAAATCCTACGGTGGAGGATATTCTTGAAGCGGAAGCGGCAACCTATGATTTGATTGAAAGCAGGTGGTAAATTGGGCATTATCATTGCAATACTGATATTTGGTATCATCGTAATATTTCATGAATTCGGACATTTTATACTGGCTAAAAAGAACGGTATTCGCGTCAATGAATTTGCAGTGGGAATGGGGCCAAAGTTAATTGGTAAAAAATTTGGGGAAACAGAATATACATTAAGGCTTTTGCCTTTAGGCGGCGCCTGTGTCATGGCGGGAGAAGATGAAGATGCCATGGATGAAGGCTGCTTTAATACAAAGTCTGTTTGGGCAAGAATGTCCGTGATTTTAGCCGGACCGGTATTTAATTTTATTCTTGCCTTTGTGTTTGCGATTATTATTTTAGGTTTTGCAGGGATTACGCCAAGCGAGGTGGGTGGCTTTGCCGAGCAGTCCCCGGCAAAAGAAGCCGGACTTATGGAAGGCGATGTCATTAAAAAGATTGGCGGAGAGCGTGTGCATTTATTTAATGAAGTAAAGATGCATATGGTGCTTAATCCGCAGGAATCCTACGAAGTTGTGTATGAGCGTGACGGTCAGACCTATGAGACAGTCATTCATACGGTACAGGGAAGCGACGGTTATCCGATGATTGGCGTGACAGCCTATGCGAGAAAAGCCAATTTTGCAGAGATGTTCCAGTATGGATTTTATGAAGTGAAATATAATATCAAGCTTGTTGTTAAGAGTCTTGGTATGCTTTTCACAGGTAAGCTTTCTAAAGATGATGTGGCAGGCCCTGTCGGGATGACACAGATTATTGATGAAAATTATAATACGGCAAAAAACTACGGCATGTCCTCGGTTGTGCTGACGATGATGAATCTTGTCGTTATTTTAAGTGCCAATTTAGGTGTGATGAATCTGCTGCCAATCCCTGCGTTAGACGGCGGACGGTTTTTATTTCTCATTATTGAGGCTGTCCGCGGAAAGCCTGTGGACAGAAATAAAGAAGGCTTTGTCAATTTTATCGGCTTTGCACTTTTGATGGTGCTTATGGTATTTATTTTGTTTAATGATATATCAAGACTGTTTTAAATACATGGAGGAATGATTTATGTTAAGAGAAAATACAAAGGTCATTCACATCGGCGATGTGGCTATCGGAGGTAACAATCCGGTAGCCATTCAGTCTATGTGCAATACAAAAACAGAAGATGTGAAAGCGACCGTTGAACAGATTTTAAAACTTGAGGCTGCAGGCTGTGAAATTATCCGTGTGGCCATACCGACAATGGAGGCGGCTGAGGCTGTTCGGGAAATTAAAAAGCAGATTCATATTCCGCTTGTGGGCGACATTCATTTTGATTATCGTCTTGCCATTGCCGCAGTAAAAAACGGTATTGATAAGATTCGCATTAATCCGGGCAATATCGGAAGCAGCGACAGAGTAAAGGCTGTTGTGGATGAATGCAAATCGAGAAATATTCCGATTCGTGTCGGCGTCAACAGCGGCTCTTTGGAAAAACCGATTATTGAAAAATACGGTCATGTGACTGCGGAGGGCATTGTTGAAAGTGCACTTGATAAAGTAAGGATGATTGAAGCTTTGGATTATGATAATATCGTGATTAGCATCAAGTCCTCGGATGTACTGATGTGTGTAAAAGCCCATGAGCTGATTGCAAAGCAGACGCATTATCCGCTGCATGTCGGTATTACAGAGGCAGGAACAGTGCTTTCGGGAAATATTAAGTCCTCCGTCGGTCTTGGAATTATTCTTCATGAGGGTATCGGAAATACTATCAGAGTTTCACTTACAGGTGACCCTGTGGAGGAAATTAAATCGGCAAAGCTTATTCTTAAAACCTTGGGGCTTAAAAAGGGCGGTATCGAGGTTGTGTCATGTCCGACGTGCGGACGGACAAAGATTGATTTGATTGGACTTGCCAATCAGGTCGAAAATATGGTTCAGGACATTGATTTGGATATTAAGGTGGCAGTGATGGGCTGTGTTGTCAATGGACCGGGGGAAGCAAAAGAGGCTGATATCGGTATTGCCGGCGGTATTGGCGAAGGCCTTTTGATTAAGCATGGCGAAATTATAAAGAAGGTCCCGGAGGATATGCTTTTGGAAACATTGAGACATGAACTTTTAAATTGGAAGCAGGCTTAAAGGATGAATACGGAGTTTTTTAAAGTATTTCCCGTGCTTGAGCTTAGTCAGGAATGTGCCGACTGGTTTTCGGAGGTGTCTGTGGCGAAGGTTGCAGCATCAAAATCAAAGCAGAGAATTTGTATATATATTGAAAGCAGCCGTCTCATTCCGAGAGGCGTTGTGAAGTCTGTGGAAGCCGAAATCAAGCAGCAGCTTTTTGGGCGTGCGGCGGCAAGTATTCAAATTCGAGAGCATTATACCTTGTCTGAACAGTATACGCCGGAAGTGATTTTTGAGATGTATTACCCGACAATCATGGATGAGCTTTCGGAGGAAAGCGAACTAGAAGCAAGTCTGTTTCATAAGGCGCCAAAAGAATTTTTAAGTAAAAATAAACTTCATATAGAGATTCCCGAAAACTTTGTTGCAGCAAGGAAGATGCGCCATGCATCGGATGCAGTCGTTGAAATTTATAAAGAGCGATTTGATATATGCCTTGAAATAGAAATTGAGCAGCTGGAAAAGAAGGAGAGCAGATATTCAAAGGATGCGGATGAGGCACTTCGCCAGGAGGTACAAAAAATCGTTCATACTTATGAGGAGACGAAAAAAGCTGCCAAAGAAGAATTAAAGCAGGAGAAGGAGGAGGCGCAGCAGAAGAAGGAATTTGTCCGTAAAGAAAAGACATACCAGCAAAAGAAAATTAACGATAAGGATATTTTCTACGGCCGAGGCTTTGAGGGCGATGAGACACCGATTTGCGATATTGTCGATGAGATTGGCGAGGTCATTGTCCGTGGACAGATTTTCTTTGTGGATACCCGTGAAATACGAAACGAAAAGACGATTGTCATATTTAATGTGACAGATTTTACGGACAGTATTACCGCAAAGCTTTTTGTAAAAAATGAGCTGCTTGCCGATGTGCTTTCCAATATTAAGAAGGGTCAGTTTATCCGTATGAAGGGTATGGCGGTTCTTGATAAATTTGACAGAGAGATTTCTATTGCGTCGGTTGTCGGAATTAAGACGATTCCGGATTTTAGAGTAAAGCGTGAGGACAACAGCCCGCGAAAGCGTGTTGAGCTTCATGCCCATACAATGATGAGTGATATGGACAGTGTGGCAGACTGCCGGGCGATGCTGGCAACAGCCTATGGCTGGGGGCATCCGGCCTGTGCGATTACAGACCACGGTGTTGTGCAGGCATTTCCTGATGCCAATCATTATATTGAGAAGATTGACGGCGATGCCAAAAAGAAATATCAGAGTGAACACCCTGAGGCGGATAAGGCGGCACTTAAAGGTGTTTCGGCGCCATTTAAGGTGATTTACGGCGTTGAGGCTTATATCGTTGATGATTTAAAGGAAATTGTCTTTAATTCAAAGGGGCAGAGCCTTGATGGTGATTTTGTTGTTTTTGATATTGAAACAACAGGTTTTTCGCCGATTAAAAATAAAATTATAGAGATTGGCGCCGTGAAGGTTTCAAAGGGAGAGATTACAGACCGTTTTTCAACATTTGTCAATCCAAAGGTACCGATTCCTTTTGAGATTGAAAAGCTGACAAGCATTAATGATGAGATGGTTATGGATGCACCGTCCATTGAGGAGGTGCTGCCGCAGTTTATGGCTTTTTGCGAAGGCTGTATCATGGTGGCACACAATGCTGATTTTGATATGAGCTTTATCCGGGAAAATTGCCGCAGGCAGGGAATGTCAACAGAATTTACGGTTGTTGATACTTTGGGCATGGCAAGAAGTATGTTTGAGAATCTCAAAAACTATAAGCTGGATACAGTTGTTGAGGCTGTTGGCGGAAGTCTTGAGCACCACCACAGAGCTGTAGATGATGCAGAGTCTACGGCGGATATTTTTGTGAAGCTTGTGGCACGCCTTAAAGCAAGGGGAGTTACAGATTTAGATGCCCTAAACGCCATGTCGCATATGTCGGACAGTGCCATAAAGAAGCTTCGGACATTCCACTGTATTATTTTAGTGAAAAATGAGACGGGGCGTGTGAATTTATACCGCCTTGTTTCGATGTCCCATCTCAATTATTATGCACGGCGCCCAAGAATACCAAAGAGCCTTTTAAATAAGTATCGGGAGGGGCTGATTGTCGGTTCGGCCTGTGAAGCCGGAGAACTTTTTTCGGCGGTTGCGGAGGAACGTCCGGCAGATGAAATTGCAAGGATTGTGCAGTTTTATGATTATCTTGAAATACAGCCAATTGGCAATAACCATTTTATGATTGACAGCGAAAAACACCCGAATGTCCATAATGAGGAGGATTTGCGGGAGTTAAACAGAAAAGTTGTTGCCCTTGGCGAACAATTTAATAAAAAAGTATGCGCAACCTGTGATGTGCATTTTTTAAATCCAAACGATTCGCTTTACCGCAGTGTCATTATGGCAGGCAAAGGCTTTGCCGATGCAGATAACCAGCCGCCGCTTTATCTTCGCACAACGGAGGAAATGCTTAAAGAGTTTGATTATCTCGGTGAGGAAAAGGCAGAGGAAGTTGTCATTACAAATACGAATCTGATTGCAGATGAAATTGAGCGCATTTCCCCGGTCAGCCCGGATAAATGCCCGCCGGTTATTGAAAATTCCGATGAGATTTTGAGAAACATATGTTATGAAAAGGCTCATGATTTGTACGGGGAGAATTTGCCGGAGATTGTTGTAGAGCGTTTGGAAAGAGAATTAAACTCGATTATCAGTAACGGCTTTGCCGTTATGTATATTATTGCTCAGAAGCTCGTATGGAAGTCTGTGGCAGACGGTTATCTCGTTGGCTCACGAGGCAGTGTCGGTTCATCCTTTGCGGCGTTTTGTGCCGGTATTACGGAGGTTAATTCACTGCAGGCGCATTATTTGTGCCCGAATTGCAAATATGTTGACTTTGATTCCGAGTATGTGAGAAGCTTTTCCGGGCGTTCAGGCTGTGATATGGAGGATAAGCTTTGTCCGGTGTGCGGCAAGCCACTTTCTAAAGAAGGGCACGATATTCCTTTTGAGACCTTCCTTGGCTTTAAGGGGAATAAAGAGCCGGATATTGACCTTAACTTTTCAGGTGAGTATCAGAGTAAGGCGCATGATTATACAGAGGTTATTTTCGGCCACGGACAGACTTTCAGGGCGGGAACGATTGGTACGCTGGCTGAAAAAACAGCATTTGGCTATGCCCGTGGTTATTATGAGGACAGAGAGGTTCACAAAAGAGGCTGTGAGCTTGCACGTATTGCAGAAGGCTGCGTCGGGGTTCGAAGAACGACAGGACAGCATCCGGGGGGGATTATTGTTGTGCCGATGGGCATGGAAATTTATACGTTTACACCGGTACAGCATCCGGCCAATGATGTAAATTCTAAAACTATTACAACACATTTTGATTATCACTCTATTGACCACAATCTTTTAAAACTTGATATTCTCGGGCACGATGATCCGACAATGATAAGAATGTTGGAGGATATTACGGGGGTTGATGCGACAAAGATTCGTCTCGATGACGCGGACGTTTTATCATTGTTTCACGGACTTGATGCACTCCACATTAAGCCGGAGGATATCGGAGGCACAGATTTGGGTTCTTTAGGTATTCCGGAATTTGGCACAGATTTCGTTATGCAGATGTTAAGGGACACAAAGCCGGAGGCATTTTCTGATTTAGTTCGTATTTCAGGGCTTTCTCACGGTACAGACGTTTGGCTTGGCAATGCCCAGACGCTGATTCAGGAGGGGAAATGCACAATCTCCTCAGCAATCTGCACCCGTGATGATATTATGATTTATTTGATTCATAAGGGGATTGAGTCTGAGCAGTCCTTTAAGATTATGGAAAGTGTCAGAAAGGGTAAGGGACTGACGCCGGAATGGGAAGAAATCATGAAGGCGCATGATGTGCCGGACTGGTACATATGGTCCTGTAAAAAAATTAAGTACATGTTCCCAAAGGCGCATGCGGTTGCCTATGTTATGATGGGCTTTAGAATCGCATGGTTTAAGATTCATGAACCGCTGGCATATTATGCGGCATTTTTCAGTATACGTGCGACAGCCTTTGATTATGGTCTGATGTGTCAGGGAAAGGAAGCGCTTGACAGACATATAAAAAACTATCGGGCAAATCCTGACTTGAGTAAAAAAGAACAGGATACATTGAAGGATATGCGTATTGTTCAGGAAATGTATGCGAGAGGCTTTGAATTTTTGCCGATTGATTTGTATGAATCTCAGGCGACAAAGTTTATTATTAAAGACGGAAAACTTTTGCCGCCGTTTTCGACAATTGAAGGCATGGGCGGCATTGCTGCGGAAGCGCTTGTGGAAGAAGCGGCTAAGGGCAAGTTTATGTCTAGGGATGATATAAGACAGAGAGCAAAAGTCAGCCAGACAACAATCGATACAATGGCAGAGCTTGGACTTTTAGGCGATTTGCCGGCAAGCAACCAGCTGTCCATATTCGATTTGATGTAACAAAATAAGGGAAAATCAAAAAGGCAGAGGGGAAGTATTTTGTACAGCGTGAGTATTTAGCACGCCGGCAAAATCACTTTCCTTCTGTCTTTTAAATTTTAACGAGGTTTTTGATGAAAAAGTTTAGTGGTATTAAACTTAAAATAAAGTAATTGTTGACAAGCCGGTTGTTTTATAGTATAAATAATTTTGAGTAATGAACTATGAAAAAATATGCAGGGGTGAGGAGAGATGACACAAAGAATATGCTTTTTGGGGCGCGGAGGCGTCGGAAAGACAATTCTTGTTTCAAATATAAGTGCGGCGCTTGCGAAAGCGGGTTATCATGTTTTACAGGTTGGCAATGATATTAGTTTGAGCTCTACAGAGCTTTTAAGGGAGAGCAAGGAAATTACGCCGGTTTTGGATGAGTTTCGTGAGAAATATGATATATGTGTTGAGGATTATCTTGTCAGGACGCCCTCAGGCGTTTATTGCCTTGAATTGGGAAGCATTGACCCGGGTGCAGGCTGTCAGGCGAGAGGGTTAAGCATAATCGATGAGATGATGGCTCAGCAGGGGATGCTTGATAAATATAAAATAGATGTTGTTATTTATGATATTGCAGGAGATACGCCGTGTACGGGTTATATCCTTCCAATCAGGCAGGGTGTGATGGATAAGGTTGTTCTTGTCACAAATGACAGATATCCATCGGTCAGTACAATCAATTGTCTTTTAAGCGCCGTACTGCGTCAGGGGAAAAACCATCCTCCGGTTTATCTGCTGGAAAATCAAACGGATAGATTTTCCGACAGGGCGCTGCTTGATGATTATGCGCGTGAGACGAATATGACGCTTTTAGGCTGTGTTGCGTATGATGAACTGACAGAGCGTGCGTCCTTGATGGATGAAACGGTTGTCTGTGAATACCCGGACAGCAATTCTGCACGGGAATTAACGTTGCTTGCACAAAAAATAGTCTCTGTCGATAACGCAAATGAGCCTAAGCCTTTTTGCCGGACAGAGCTTTTAAGATGGCAGCAGCAGTGGAAGCTTAAAAAACTTGAGAAACTAAAGAGAATGAAGTGATGAACGTGTATGACTTAGTAATTAACAATGGGATGGTTGTTGATACAATAAATAGGACAAGCAGTATATTGAATGTCGGGATAAAAGGCGGCATCATTGAAACTGTCAGTACAAAACAGCTTGAGGGAAAATCTGTGATTGATGCGGCGGGAAAGT
>CABUBX010000091.1 GCA_902489925.1 uncultured Lachnospiraceae bacterium
GGTGTGACAGCAAGTAATGTGGAAAGCATTGAGTTTGTATCAGGTACAATCACAGCGGCTGACCTTACATACATGAAAGAAACAACAAAATATCTGGCAGATTTAAAGATGAATTTAAGTGAGAATCTTAAGCTGACAGACGCAGAGGGCGCAGAAAGCAAAGCGGTTCC
This sequence comes from uncultured Lachnospiraceae bacterium, assembly GCA_902489925.1. GTDB lineage: Bacteria > Bacillota > Clostridia > Lachnospirales > Lachnospiraceae > Scybalocola_A. The sequence goes on from CABUBX010000091.1 coordinate 171, forward strand.
GGGCGATGCATTTAAAAACACAAGACTTGAAACAGTAGAACTTGGCGGATTTACAGAAATAAAAGCAGGTGCATTTAACGGATGTACAAAACTTACAAGTGTGAAGATGCCAAACATGGAAGTTATCGGAGTTGATGCTTTCTACCGTACAGATGACTATGAGACAATCGTACTTCCAGCAAGCCTTAAAAAGCTTGACGGACCAAACTTTGGTGTGGCAAGAAATGGAAGTAAAACACTTAAAGTAACAATGGAAGGTATGACACCGCCGGAAGCTTCCGGAAGAATTTTCGGGGACGCAAAGGGCGGAACAATTACAGTACCGGAAGGTGCACTTCCAAACTATCTTACAAAGCTTGATTTCAGCAAATACTTCATGGCTTCAGGCGATACAGAGTGGGAAGGACTTCCTGTAGTAGACCCTGCATACCATTACATTCACTACAAGGGTGTAAACAGCTGGGATAACAGATACGCTTACGTTAAAAACGGTGAAAAAGTGACAGCAGACAGAATCCCTACATTTAAAAATGGAGATATGGAACTTGTTGGCTGGAATACAGAAAAAGACAACAGCGGTAAGGCGCTCGATGCAGATACAGTGATGTCTGATGAGTGGGCTGTAGACTTTATCGTTTACGCACAGTGGGCAGAGCCTGCACCGGTTATTGTAACAGTAAAGATTAATGGCACACAGTATGACGCAGTAAGTCTTGAAGATGCAGTGACACAGAGCGGTGTGACAGCAAGTAATGTGGAAAGCATTGAGTTTGTATCAGGTACAATCACAGCGGCTGACCTTACATACATGAAAGAAACAACAAAATATCTGGCAGATTTAAAGATGAATTTAAGTGAGAATCTTAAGCTGACAGACGCAGAGGGCGCAGAAAGCAAAGCGGTTCCGGGCGATGCATTTAAAAACACAAGACTTGAAACAGTAGAACTTGGCGGATTTACAGAAATAAAAGCAGGTGCATTTAACGGATGTACAAAACTTACAAGTGTGAAGATGCCAAACATGGAAGTTATCGGAGTTGATGCTTTCTACCGTACAGATGACTATGAGACAATCGTACTTCCAGCAAGCCTTAAAAAGCTTGACGGACCAAACTTTGGTGTGGCAAGAAATGGAAGTAAAACACTTAAAGTAACAATGGAAGGTATGACACCGCCGGAAGCTTCCGGAAGAATTTTCGGGGACGCAAAGGGCGGAACAATTACAGTACCGGAAGGTGCACTTCCAAACTATCTTACAAAGCTTGATTTCAGCAAATACTTCATGGCTTCAGGCGATACAGAGTGGGAAGGACTTCCTGTAGTAGACCCTGCATACCATTACATTCACTACAAGGGTGTAAACAGCTGGGATAACAGATACGCTTACGTTAAAAACGGTGAAAAAGTGACAGCAGACAGAATCCCTACATTTAAAAATGGAGATATGGAACTTGTTGGCTGGAATACAGAAAAAGACAACAGCGGTAAGGCGCTCGATGCAGATACAGTGATGTCTGATGAGTGGGCTGTAGACTTTATCGTTTACGCACAGTGGGCAGAGCCTGCACCGGATGTTGTTGTTGTAAAGATTAACGGTACAGAGTACAGTGCAAAGAGTGTTGAAGATGCAGTGACAAAGAGTGGTGTGACAGCAGATAATGTTGAAAGCATCGAGTTTGTATCAGGTATCATCACAGCAGCTGACCTTAAATACATGAAACAAACAACAAAATATCTGACAAACTTAAAGATGAATTTAAGTGAAAATCTTAAGTTGACAGATGCAGAAGGCGCAGAGACTACAGAACTGCCAGCAAGTGCATTTATGGGTACAAGACTTGAATCTGTAGAAATCGGCGGATTTACAGTAATTGGCGCAAGAGCATTTGAGAGCTGTACAAGCCTTGCAAGTGTAGCTATGCCAAATGTTGTAGAAATCGAAAAAGATGCCTTCTATCATACAGATGACTATGAGACAATCGTACTTCCAGCAAGCCTTAAAACAATGAACAATCCGGGCTTTGGACAGGCTAAGAACGGTACAAAGACACTTGATGTTACAATGGAAGGTTCAGTACCGCCGACAATTAGCGGCAGAGTATTTGGCGATGCAAAGGGCGGCACAGTGACAGTACCGGCAGGTGCGCTTCCAAACTACCTTACAGGTCTTGACTTTACGAAGTGGTTTAGTACTTCAGGCAGCTCAGAGTGGGGCGGACTTCCTGTAATCGACCCTGCATATCATCTTGTTCATTATAAAGGTGTAAACAGCTGGGATAACAAATATGCTTATGTTAAAGACGGCGAAAAAGTGACAGCAGACAGAATCCCTACATTTAAAAATGATGACAAGGTACTTGTCGGCTGGAATACAGAAAAAGACAACAGTGGTAAAGCACTTAATGCAGAAACAGAGATGAACGCAGAATGGGCTGTAAGCTTCACAGTTTACGCACAGTGGGCAGAGCAGGTGACAGTAACATTTGATGTTGACGGTACAACAACAGAAGTAAAAGTCATTAAAGGCGAAGCTATCGGCGATAAGCTTCCAAAAGAACCAAGCAAGGAAGGCTGGACATTTAAGGGCTGGAATACAAAGGCAGACGGCACAGGCGAAGCAGTGACAGCCGAGACAAAGGCCGATGCAGATATGACAGTATATGCCGTATTTGAAGAAGTTATTGTTCCTCCGGTAATGGATTCTGTTACAGCTGAAAACGGCAAGGTAACAATTGTTCTTAAGGACAAGCCGACAAAGGCACCTACACTTGAGGATATTCAGCTTCAGATGAACCTTAACGGCACAGGCGATAAAGACATTAAGATTACAGGCTTTACATACGATGATGATAAGACAATTGTTCTTACATTTGATAAGGTTGCACAGACAGATAAGGCACAGAAGTTTACACTGACAGTAACACTTGACGGTAAGAGTGTGACAACTGATGAAATTAATGTTGATGCCAAAGATTTAATCAGAGACTTTGTTGTTCGTCTCTATACTCAGCTTTTAGGACGTAAACCGGATGAAGCAGGTCTTGAAAGCTGGACAGAAGTGCTTAGAAGCCAAAAAGAACAGGGAGCTAAGGTTGCTCAGGGATTTGTTGAAAGTCCTGAATTTAAAAAGCGCAACTTAAGCGATAAGGAATATATTTCCATATTATACAGAACTTTCCTTGACAGAGAAGCTGATGCCGCAGGACTCGCTGCATGGCAGAAACTCCTTGATGATGGTCTGTCAAGACTCTACGTTTTCAAAGGCTTTGCAGAATCTGACGAATTTACAGAAATTTGCAATTCCTATGGTATTATTCGCGGTAACGTTATTCTGACGGCGCCAATGGACCAGAATGAAAACGTAACAAAGTTTATTGCAAGATGCTACAAGTTCTGCCTTGGACGTAAAGGTGATGAAGCCGGTATCAATGGCTGGTGTAATCAGATTTTGACAGGCAAGAACACTGCTAAGCAGGCAGCTTATGGTTTTGTATTCTCCGATGAATTTAAGAAGAAAAATCTTTCAGACGAAGAATTTGTCAAGACAATGTACCGTGTATTCATGAACAGAGAGGCTGATGCTGCCGGACTTAAGGGCTGGGTTGAAGTTCTTAAAAACGGTAAGAGCCGCGAACATGTCTTCAATGGTTTTGCAGATTCCAATGAATTTAAAGAAATCTGTGAAAGCTATGGTATAAAATAATAGTGACAAAATTACAGAACAAAAAGAGTTGAATAGGCTCTAAAGCGCGAAGCCGCCGCATCATGGATGAAATATCCGTGGTGCGGCGGCTTTTTGTTTTTGGAAAGGGAAAGCCCCCGGTGTATGGGGTACACCGAGGGCTTGAGAGGGGTTATGAATGTGTATGAAAAAATTCCTACGACTATTAGTATAGAAAGAAAATGTGACTATTTTGTGTTTAAAACATGTTGAAAAGATGAATAAAAAATAAAATTTGTGATGCCGGCGGCGATGATACGGCTTAAATTTCCTGCCAAATGAGCGTTGGATTGTTTTTCTATATCCTCAAAGATTCCCGTAATTTCAATGTTTCCGATGGGCGGAATTTTTTTGCCGAGCCCGCTTCCGGGACGCAGGGCGCCGCGTCGGATAGTGATGAAGCCTTCCTGTTCTTTTGTACCGATGGCGGCATCTATCGCAATAATCGTCGGATGCCGATAACGCTTTTTGATAATCCTGCGATAAGTTTCGATATTTTCTGCGTGGACAGGATGAACTAATGTACCATAGACATGCGGGATGCCCTGATTTTTAAGCGCTGTCCCGATAAGAGGCCCCAGGCTGTCGCCGGCCAAAAGCGGGGTGCCTATACATAAGAAAACAAGCGGGTTTCGGTAAAGGGCGGTGCGGGGACAGGATTTAAACAGACTGTTTTTCAAATGAATACTAAATGAAGCAGCCGCATCCTGCGCTGACGGATTAATCCAAAAGCAAGGCCTGTTTTTAAATAAAATTGACATACAAATCTCCAAACAAATAATTTCTTTAAAAGTATATCCATAAAAATGAAAAATAATCCGCAATAAAAAGTTTCGATTTTTTGGGAAAAAGCTTGGACGATAAGGGGCGGCGGCTGACAGCTTTTGATAAATAAAACAAAGAAATTGTGTTATGCTGATGCCGGAAGGTGAGGCTATGGTAGAAATTAAGTATGACGAGAGCAAAAGTCATTTAAGGCTGCCTAAAAATATCAGACAGATAGGCAGACCGGGCAATCAGATTAAAATCTATGTGGAAGATTATGTTGTGACTTATCTTAATCAGGTCGCGCAGGAGTCACCTCAGGAAGAACGGCTGGCAATACTTTTGGGAGACACGATGATGGATGAAGACACAGCAGTTGTATTTGTCAATGGTGCTGTTGCTGCGCGACAGGTGAATATCCAGGATGAACACATTGGTTTTACAAGCAGTATATGGTCGGCAATCTACGATGATATTAAAAAATACTTTGGGGAAACAAAAATAATCGGATGGTTTTTAACAAGACCGGGGAAATCTTTGAGGATAACTGAAAAAATAACAAAGCTGCATGTGGATAATTTTCCGGGTGAGGGGAAAACGCTTTTTGTTGCAGACCCTTTGGATGATGAAGAAGCGTTTTATATTTACAGAGGCGGCGAGCTTGTGCGTCAGGAAGGGTACTATATTTATTATGAGAGAAATGAGGCCATGCAAAATTATATGGTAGAAGCCGGAAAACAGGAAACACCGCTGGAGAATGCGGTGAAGACTGTGGATGCGGCTCGGGAAAAAATAGAGCAGCGTAAAAAGGACATTTCCGTAAAAAATCCGTTTAAGAATCCGGCGATGATGCGAAAAATGACCCGGTACGCATCGGTAGCGGTGTTTCTTCTTGTTGTGGCGGCAGGGGCAGTCGTTGTTCGGCGTGAAAATGAAAAGATTAAACAGCCGACGGATTTTGAAATGGAATCAAGCGTACCTGTCGGCGCGATTAGCAATGATATAGGAAAAATACTGGAGGAAACAGAGCATAAAAAAGAAGATATGCCGAATGAGCCGGAGGATACATCGGCGGCAGAGGATTCTTCAGGCGAAGAAATATCTGAATCCGTCAGCGAAGAAACACAGGAGGTTTTATCAGTGATGCAGCCGACGGCGATTGCCGGGACGAGTTATACGGTAATCGGTGGTGATACTCTGGCTTCTATTAGCCGTCGGTTTTATAACAGCCTTGATTATGTGAATGAAATATGCAGGATTAACGGGATTTCAGATGCAGATAAAATATATCCGGGAATGACATTGACGTTGCCTTGAGAAAAACTTAATAAAAATAATAGTGCTATGTTTGGAAAAATAGGGTATAATGAGTACGAAGTGCTCATTATACCCTGCACATGATGTTGCTTTTACACATGATGCGATTTTGCGGTATGGTCTGAGACTGCCGCATATATAGAAAGAAAGAGAAGTACATATGGTAAAAAGAATAAAATTAAGATGGTCTAACTTTATAGAGAATGTACAGGCCGGTGATAAAAAAGCGAGAATGTGGCTGATTATTTACGCCGGGATGCTTATATTTTCTGTTATTGTGATTATAGGTATCGTAAAAATTAACAGCGGTTATCATACTTACAAGGTTCTGGATGTTATTGACAAGAATGATGATGTTTCGGTGAATTATCATGTTGTCGGTGAGGGACTTATCCGATATAGTAAAGACGGCGCCTCATATACAGATAAAAGGGGCAAGACTTTGTGGAATCAGACATTTGATATGGCCAATGCAAAGATTGCTTCCTGTGATGAGTTTATGGCGATTGCCGATATTGGCTCAAACCAGCTGCGTATTTTTAATCAGGCAGGACAGGTGGCAGTCATTGAGGCGGCTTACCCGATTGCCAATGTGGATATTTCTGAGCAGGGTGTAACTGCAGTTGTTTTATCTGCCGCAGATGCCAGCTATATCGACATGTATGATACAAAGGGCAATAAGCTGGTAGACATTAAAGTGTCTATTTCTCAGACAGGTTATCCGATGGATTTTGCGATTTCGGATGATGGTACAAAATTGGCAGTCAGTTATATGGTTGTCAATGATGGGGAAATTTCTTCGAAGATAGCTTTTTATAAGTTTGGAAAAGCGACGCAGAGTGCCAACAGCAATGTTGCCGGAGAATTTGACATTGATATGATTGTCCCGAAGATGGATTTTATTAATAATAATTCACTTGTAGCTTTTGGTGAGCGGGGATTTAAGATTTATTCTATGAAAGATACACCAAAAGAGTTGTTTAATCAGACGTTTGAAGAAGAAATTAAGAGTGTATTTTATAATGACCAGTATATCGGCTTTGTATTTAAAAATGCAGCTGTCAATCAGGCAGGAACAGTGCAGACATCTGAGACGACAAATGACCAGCATTTAGTTGTCGAAGAAGCGGGAAGTACGAGCCAGACATCTGTTGGAGAAACAGGGGTGTCGGCTGTCGATGGCGGCACAGCGGAAAGTGCAGATTCAACTGCTGAAATGATGCCATACAGACTTCAGGTGTACACAAACGGCGGGGCACTCTACCTCGAACAGGATTTTGACTTTGAATATCATAATATTGATTGTACGAAGGATGAAATCGTAATGTATAATGATTATGAGTGTCTTATGATGACCTATCAGGGAAAAGAAAAATTCAGATATACGTTTGAGAACAAAATCTATAATCTGATGCCGAAAAAGGCAAGAGATGAATATATCCTTGTAGATGAGGTGGCGATTCAGGAAATCAGACTGAAATAACAGAGCAGATTTGGATTTTGGTATATGCAAAACAGAAAGGTGCTTATGGAAAATATAAATATTGTGTTTGTTGCGGCGGTGCTCATTCTTCTTTTCGGGATGTTTAACGGCTTGAGAAAAGGTTTTGTAAGAGCTGTGTTTTCTACATTTATTATATTTGCTTCATTGGCGATTGCGGCTTTTGCATCGCCTTATGGCGGAAAGTTTTTAAAATCGACACCGATGTATGGGTTCATTCATGAGCAGGTGCAAAACGTTGTGACTCCGGAAATAGAGGCGACAGCAGATACTGCATCGGGGCAGATTGATGCGATTAAGCAGCTACCGTTTCCGGATAGTATAAAAGAGAGTCTTATTGAAAATAACAATGGAAAGATTTACGAGGCGCTCGGTATTACAGATTTTGCGGTATATATCGCTGATTACATAACAATGATGATTATTAAGGCGATGGCCTTTGTTGGTCTTTTTATACTTTCGTTTATTGTATTGAAAATTGTTGAGGTCTTTTTAAATGCCGTTGTTTCCCTTCCGGTATTGAATGGATTAAACAAGCTTGGCGGTATTTTATTCGGATGTGTGAACGGCTTAATGACAATTTGGTTTTTCTTTATAATCATCACAGTATTTGCGGGGACATCTTGGGGCGTGAAAGTTTTTGAACAGATTAACAGCAGTGTTCTCCTGAGTTTTCTCTATAATAATAATTATCTAATGGCGATAATTTTCAATATAGGAAAACTTCTAATGTAATTCTTATGAATAAATGCAATAAAACAATAGAAAGCTTCAGCTTGCGCAAGGTGTTATAGAAGGCAGGCTGAAGCTTTTTGCGTAAGTTGAAAAAAATCTAAAAAAATATAAAAAAAGTGTTGACAAACTAAAATACCCATGATATTATAGACAAGCTGTCAGCGAGAAAACAACATGACAGCAAAGAAAATAAAAAATATCAAAAAAACTTCTTGACAAACCAAAAGTTGAATGATATAATAGAAAAGCTGATTTGAGCGGAAAAACTCGAAGAAAGCAAAAGAAAAAATAAATTAAAAAAGTTGTTGACAAAAGCTTGAAGCTGTGATATGATATAAAAGTTGCTGCGGATAACAAAAAAGTCAGACAACAAGAACATTGATAACTGAATAATAAGACAATCCCGAAAGATTCTAATGAGAATTTTTCAAGAACAAAAACCAAGTAACA
>CABUBX010000092.1 GCA_902489925.1 uncultured Lachnospiraceae bacterium
AAGCCATGTCACGGGCGAAACCGTGCTGATTCATCGGGTAAACTTTGCCTTGGTGAATAAATTCTTTGTTTTTAAGACTTCCTACAATCGGAAAGAGAACAGGTGTACGGCGAGGCCAGTAAGCCGGATTTCCCTGCCATATGTATTCTTTGCCTTCTTTTGTGACAGAAAGAAGCTCTGCCCCAAGCTCATCGACAACAACAGTGAGAAAACTGTTTTCTAATGTGTGTTTCATAATTTCAAAATCCCTCCTAAATACAGCTGTGCATACAGCATTTCTAAATATAGTATAACATTATGCCATCAGGCTTTCAATAAGGCAAAAGAATATCCGCATAATTTAGCCATACCTGAAAAAAGTAAAAATATGGGGTAAAGTAAAAACGCAAGTCACTGCTGAATTTGATGAACTTTCAAAGGGTAATAAAATAAAGGAGGGGCAGAGTTTCACATGGAAAAGGTAAAAAACGTGCAGCCGCATACTGCCGTGTATCAACAAAGCGTGAAATGCAGGACGGTTCCTTTGAAATGCAGCGTCTTTACTATAAGAAAAAAATAGAGGAGGATATGACGCTGGAGTTGGTGGATATTTATGGGGATTACGGAAAATCAGGGCGTTTTGTCAGCGGCAGAAAGGAATTGAACCGGCTGCTTAATGATTGTCATGCAGGAAAGGTAGATATTATTTTTACTAATAAATATGGACAAGTATGTTTCGCTTGAAAATAAAAGAGAATACATGATGCGTATGAAGAAAAAAAGTTTAAATATATTTATTACAGGTTTGATTTCGCAAGTAGTTATCCTTTTATTAGGAATTGTTATTCCTAAATTATTGATTGTTAGTTATGGTTCAGGGGTAAATGGATTACTTTCTTCAATCAAACAAATTTTCGTGTATCTTCCATATTAATTGGTGGGAGGTACGCTTTTTATAATATAAGAAACAGATACTTTTCAGTAATCATGAATTGTTAGATGTTTGATACAAAAAATTCACTGCAAGAAAAAATCTTCAAGAAGCCTTGCCGGCCGATTGGGATTCACGTGACATCATGGATTCGGACACCCGTCCACAATACTTCCGCACGGCCAGAAAGACAACAAAGAATAAAACTTTTCTTCATATATATAATATGCCTATATGGACAAACAATATGCATAAGTGTATAATGTTCGTAAGCCAAGCAGTGCAAAATATGATATGAAAGCCATTGCAGCGGGCTTGCACGCAAGCAAAGGCTTTCATATCATATTTTATAGGGCGCAGCCCGAAAGCGAGAAAGCGTAGCTTTAGAGCTTGCACTGCGCGGGTTATGAAAATGTGAAAGACGGGCAGCGGGCTTGCGAGAAAGCGCAGCTTTAGAGCCTGCACTGCGAGGAAAAGAGAAAGCAGAAATAATTTTTTACGGAGGAAAAGATGGATAGTGCCATTGTTACTTTAAAGAAAGGTCAGGGACGCATATTAAAATCCGGAGGGATGTGGGTCTTTGACAATGAGATAGATACGATTACAGGCCATGTGGAGGACGGCGGACTCGTTATTGTGCGGGATTTCGACGGCTATCCGATGGGCAAAGGTTTTATTAACAGAAAATCAAAGATTACTGTGAGACTTTTAAGCCGGCATATTGACACAGAGATTGATGAAGCATTTATGATGAAGCGTGTTAAAAATGCGTGGGAGTACAGAAAAAAGGTGATTGATACATCAAGCTGCCGCCTTATTTTTGGCGAAGCAGATTTTTTGCCGGGGCTTGTCGTAGATAAGTTTTCAGATGTTTTGGTTGTACAGTCTTTGGCGCTTGGCATTGACCGCTTTAAGCTGATGATTATTGATTGCTTAAAGAAGGTGCTTGAAGAAGACGGCATACACATTCGGGGCGTTTATGAGAGAAGCGATGCCAAGGTGAGAAAAAATGAAGGCATGGAAAGAGTGAAAGGCTTTATCGGTGAGCCGTTTGATACAGATGTTGAGATTGTGGAGAATGGTGTCAAGTATATTGTTGATGTGAAGGACGGACAGAAGACGGGCTTTTTCCTTGACCAAAAGTGTAACAGGGAGGCTGTTAAAAAGTTGTGCAAGGACGCCGATGTTTTGGATTGTTTTACACATACAGGATCATTTGCGCTGAATGCAGCGATTGCCGGGGCGAAGTCAGTGCTCGGTGTGGATGCCTCTGAACTTGCGGTTTCGCAGGCAAGAAAGAATGCCGAATTAAATCATTTATCAGACACAGCGCACTTTCAGTGTGCGGATGTTTTTGAATTGCTGCCGTCGTTGGAAAAAGAGGGACGGAAGTTTGATGTTGTGATTTTGGATCCTCCGGCATTTACGAAGTCGAGAAATTCTATTAAAAATGCCGCAAAAGGCTATAAAGAAATTAATTTAAGGGGGATGAAGCTTGTCAAAGACGGCGGCTTTTTGGTTACCTGTTCATGTTCTCATTTTATGAGCTATGAGTTGTTTACAGAGACAATCAATCAGGCGGCAAGAAATGTTCATAAGCGTTTGAGACAGGTGGAATTTAAAACACAGGCGCCGGACCATCCGATTTTATGGGCAGCGGATGAATCCTACTATTTAAAATTCTATATTTTCCAGGTTTGTGAGGAACATTAAATGACATATGATGAGATGATAAGTTATATTGAGGGTGTGAGCCGTTTTGGTATTTGTCTCGGCTTGGGACGCATCAAAGAATTGCTTAAAAGACTTTCAAATCCGGAAAAAAATCTTCCGGTGATTCATGTCGCGGGAACAAACGGCAAAGGCTCTTTTTGTACGTTTATTTCACAAATTTTAATGGAGGCGGGTTATAAGGTTGGCAGATATATATCGCCAACCTTATATGACTATAGAGAAAAATTGCAGATTAATCACAGATGGATTGAAAAAGAGGCGGCTGCGGCATTGATGACAAAAATCCGTGATATATGTCGGGATATGGAGAAGGACGGCTTTGAGCACCCGACGCTTTTTGAAATTGAGACGGCGATGGCATTTTTGTATTTTCAGCAGGAAAAATGTGATTTTGTCGTTCTTGAGGTCGGTATGGGCGGCCTTGAAGATTCTACGAATGTCATCACATGTCCGATTTTATCTGTGATTACTTCAATCAGTCTTGACCATACAGCTATTCTTGGAGAGACTTTGGAGGCGATAGCCGTGCAAAAAGCAGGAATCATTAAGGAGAATTGTCCGGTGCTTGTTTATGAGCAAAACGACAGGGCAATGGCGGTGATTAAGTCTCAGGCGCTGCAAAAGAATGCGGCACTGTCGGTGACGGACTGGCGCTCGCTTTGTGTAAAGTCAACCGGGCTTACAGGTCAGTGCTTTGATTATAAGGATTATACAAATTTACAGATATGTATGGCCGGCGTGTATCAGACATACAATGCCTCAGCGGCTGTTGATGCCGCTAAGCAGCTTAGAGCTTTAGGTGTTTTCATAACTCGCGATGCGATTTATGAGGGACTGAGAAAAGCACAGTGGCATGGACGCTTTGAAGTGCTTTCAGTGAATCCGTATGTGATTGTAGACGGTGCGCACAACGAAGACGGCGCTAAAGCTCTGGCACATAGTATAGAAACTTATTTTAAAGGGAAAAAGCTTATTGGATTGATGGGCGTTTTTGCGGATAAAGATTATGAGACAATTTTAAAGCTGATGATGCCTTATCTTAAAATACTGTATACACATAAGCCGCATGGCGGCAGAGGGCTTGAATCGTCAGTGCTTAAAAGAGTGGCGGAGTGTACCGGAGATAATGTGAAGGTTGTGGATGCAGGGACAGTGATTGAGGCCTACGAACAGGCACGAAAAAGCGCAGCGGCGGAGGATGTGATTCTTTCCTTCGGCTCGCTTTCAACAATCGGTGAACTGAGCAGCTATATAAAGAAAGGTGAGACAGATGGTAGATAAAAGTAAGGTAGAGTGTGCCGTTCGGCTTTTGCTTGAGGGTATCGGTGAAAATCCTGAAAGAGAGGGACTTAAAGATACGCCGCAGCGTATTGCCAGGATGTGTGAAGAAATCTATGGCGGTATGGATATTGATGTGTCTGAATATTTGAATCGGACTTTTGCGGCCGCAGGCAATGAGATGGTTCTTGAAAAAGATATCACATTTTACTCGATGTGTGAGCACCATCTGATGCCTTTTTACGGCAAAGCTCATGTGGCTTATATTCCGGGCGAGCGGGTTGTCGGTTTAAGCAAGCTGGCGAGAACGGTGGATGCCTTTGCACGCCGGGCGCAGCTTCAGGAACAGATGACAGCACAGATTGCCGGGGCGATTATGGAAAGTCTTCAGCCTAAGGGTGTGATGGTTGTCATAGAGGCAGAGCATCTTTGCATGACGATGCGCGGTATCAAGAAGCCGGGCAGTAAGACGATGACCTATAAATGTCTCGGTGAATTTAAAGAAAATGAGGAATTGAGAAAAACAGTATTTGAAAATATACGGTTTTCATTATAAAATGATGAATAAGAATAAGATGACAAAAATTGACAGACTTTTGACAGATGAACATTTTCAGGCGGCAATCAAAAATCTTGAAAGGCTTGAAAAGGACAGGGTGTTTTGTCGGCATGGACTGAACCATTGTCTTGATGTGGCGCGTATTGCCTGTATTCTTTCTATGGAGGAACATTTAGACGTTCCAAAGGAACTCATTTACGGGGCGGCGCTGATTCATGACCTCGGGCGCAGTGAGGAATACGTCTCAGGTGAGCCGCATGATATTGCAAGCGTCAAGATAGGACGCCCGCTGCTTTTAGCCTCCGGATTTTCGGAGGGCGAGACCGATGGCATATGTCGTGCGATTGCCGCGCACAGAAAGCATGGCGGGTGCGATGCAAAGTATGGCGAGCGTAATGCAAAGCATGATGAATGTGATGCGCTTTCGGCGTTACTCTACAGAGCGGATAAGCTGTCCCGTCCATGTTTTTTATGTTCTGCGTCAGAGGAATGTTACTGGGATGAAGCAAAGAAAAATAAGACAATATATCGATAATGTGCCGGCAGGCAATTGTGCAGCAGGAGGAAAAACAGATGGTAAAATCAATGGAAATTGGCGGAAAGCATTTTGATATCGGAAATCATACCTATATTATGGGTATTTTGAATATGACACCGGATTCCTTTTCGGACGGCGGCAGCTATCCGACAGAGGATGCTGCCCTTTGTCAGGTTGAGCGTATGCTTAAGCAGGGTGCCGATATCATTGATGTGGGCGGTGAATCGACACGTCCGGGTCATGTTAAGATTAGTGATGCAGAGGAAATCGAAAGAATTGTGCCGATAATTGAGAAGATTAAAGCAAATTTCGACGTGCCGGTATCCGCAGATACTTATAAATCGGCAGTGGCAAAGGCAGCGCTTATGGCCGGCGCCGATATGATTAATGATATCTGGGGCTTTAAATATGATGCGGCGATGGCTGATGTTGTGAAGCAGTATGATGCGGCCTGCTGTTTAATGCATAATCAGGACGGTACTGTTTACAATAGTTTTGTAAAGGATTGTATTGAAGCGCTCGGTGAGTGTGTGTCGGCTGCAAAAAAGGCAGGCATTGCCGATGAAAAGATTATGATTGACCCGGGTGTCGGTTTTGGAAAGGATTATACACAAAATCTTTTAGTAATTAAGCAGCTTGAAAGGTTTAACAGTCTCGGCTATCCGGTGCTGCTTGGTACATCGAGAAAATCTGTGATTGGGCTGACGCTGGACATTCCGGCAGGGGAACGGGATACTGCAACAGCGGCGACATCAGTGTTTGCGGTATGCAAAGGCGCGGCCTTTGTCCGGGTTCACAATGTAGCGGCTAATTATCAGGCAATTAAGATGGCAGAGGCAATTTTGTCGGCGCGATGATTAGAGGGTAGAGTTAGGAGGAAATGCAATGGATTGTATACATATAGAAAATCTGGAGATATTTGCACGGCACGGTGTTTATGAAGAAGAAAATCGTCTCGGACAGTTGTTTATTGTGTCTGCAGACCTTCATACACAGACAAGGATGGCGGCGCTTTCGGATAATTTGGATTTATCCGTAAACTATGGCGATGTATGTCATTTTATAGGACATCTGATGACGGAAAAAACTTTCCGGCTGATTGAAAGTGCCGCGGAATATGTGGCTTGCGGTATTTTAAAAAAATATCCGGCGGTGAAGGCCGTTGATGTGACAATTAAAAAGCCGTGGGCGCCGATAGGAATGCATCTGGATTATGCTTCTGTGACGATTCACCGAAAGAAACATCGTGTATTTATCGGGATTGGAAGCAATATGGGCGATTCAGCGGCAATTATCAGAGAAGCGCTCGGACAGATTAATCATTTGCCGGATACGGTCATTACAGCATGCTCTGATTTTATCGTGACAAAGCCATACGGCGGTGTGGCGCAGAATGATTTTTTAAATGGCTGCGCTGAACTTGAGACATTCAAAGAGCCGGAAGAACTCTTGGATACGCTGATGCATATCGAGAAGCTTTTTGGCCGTGAGCGCCTTGTTCATTGGGGACCGAGAACACTTGATTTGGATATATTGCTGTATGATGATGAAGTGATTTCTACAAAGAGGCTTACAGTGCCTCATCCGGATATGCAAAACAGATTGTTTGTTTTAGAACCTTTAAAGGAAATCGGGGGCTATGTCAGACATCCGTTATATTTAAAAACTATTCATCAGATGTATGATGATTTATGTAAAAAGGAGGAGAAGCATGATTGATTTACATGTGCATTTAGACGGCTCAATCAGACCTCAGACGATTATTGAACTTGCTAGGGAACAGGACGCTTGGCTGCCAACTTATGATGTTAATAAAATAAAAAATTATCTTGTTGTGACACCGGATGCAAAGGACCGTTCAAGTTTTTTCAGAAGGCATGATTTATCGCAGGCCGTCTTACAGGGCCGCAGGGCAATCCGCAGGGTTGTCAGCGAACTTGTAATTGATTTGGGGCGGCAAGGTGTAATGTATGCCGAAATAAGAATGTCGCCGCAGGCACATGTACTTCGGGGATTGACACAAAGCCAGGTCGTTGAGGCGGCGCTTGAAGGCTTAGAGCAGGGCATGGAGGTCAGCAGAGCGAAAGCAAACCTTGTTTTGTGTACGATGCGCGGGTCGGATGAAAAAGACAATTTTGCAACAATTGTTGAGGCGGCACGCCATTTAAAGCGGGGGGTAGCCGGTATAGATTTGGTGGGTGATGAGTCTGCCTACGGTACAGGGCGCTATGAAGAACAGTTTTGTCTTCTCAGAGAGGAAAATATTCCGTTTTCTGTTCATGCTGGGATTATGGCCGGCGCCGAAAATATATGGGCGGCTGTTGAAAACGGTGCAAAGCGCATCGGACATGGCATCCGTGTAATTGAGGACGAAAAGCTGGCGGCCTTGATTAAAAAGAAGGAGATTATTTTGGAAATGTGCCCTGTGAGTAATCTACTTACGGGCGTTGTGTCGTCAATAGAGGCGCATCCGATAAAGCGGTGCTTTGATGCGGGACTTAAAGTAACGGTAGGTACGGACGATATGGTGCTTTGTGATACAACACTTTTGAAGCAGTATCAGCTTTTGAAGGAAAAGCTTGGTTTTTGTGATGAAGATATCATTAAAATGAATGAATACGCCATTGACGGTGCATTTTTGACAAAATATCAGAGATTTGAATTAAGAGAAAGATTTAGGGAGAGTATTCATGGACAGACTGCTGGAACTGAGAAATAAAATTGACGGCATTGACAGGGAGATTGTCCGGCTGTTTGAAGAAAGAATGACGGCCGCCGAGGGCGTCGCGGAGTATAAGCGGGGCATCGGCAAGGCTGTTTTAGATAAATCAAGAGAAAAAGAAAAGCTTGAGGCGGTGAAGTCGCTGGCACACAGCGATTTTAATGCTCAGGGTGTTCAGTCGCTTTTTGCTCAGATGATGAGCATCAGCCGTATGAGGCAGTATATGCTGATTGCCGATGAAAATAAGTCTTTTTTTGAATTTAAGCCTTATAAACAGGTAATCACACCGGATACAAAAGTTGTCTTTGCCGGTGTAAAGGGCGCTTACGGGCAGCAGGCGATGGAAGGTTATTTTGGTACCGGGATTGACAGCTTTGATGTGCCGACTTTTAAGGAAGCGGTGGAAGCTGTCAGCAGCGGGGCGGCTGAATACGGTGTCCTTCCGATTGAAAATTCCTCGACAGGAAGTATTACAGACGTGTATGATTTATTGTCTGCAAATCACAATTATATTGTCGGCGAGTATATTCTTAAAATCGATCATGCGCTGCTTGGCTGTCCGGGAAGCCGGCTTGAAGATATTCAGACGGTGTATTCGCACCCGCAGGGACTTTTGCAGTGCAGACAGTATCTTGGAAATCACGGCTGGCGAAGCATCAGTCTTGAAAATACGGCCATTGCCGCAAAGAAGGTTTTGGACGATGCGGATATGAGTCAGGCTGCTGTGGCGAGTAAAAGAGCGGCCGAGTATTATGGTCTTACAGTTCTTGCCGAAAATATCAATGATATCGGCAACAATGCCACACGGTTTATTATGATTAAGCATGAAAAGGTTTACGAGGAGGCATCGAATAAAATAAGCATTTGCTTTGAATT
>CABUBX010000093.1 GCA_902489925.1 uncultured Lachnospiraceae bacterium
ATACCAGTCAGAAAGAGAGAATATTGGGATGAATATATTAGTTACAGGTGCGGCAGGCTTTGTCGGAAAAAATCTCTGCCAGTCACTTAAAAATATACAAGGGAATAAGGACAGGACACGTCCGAACCTTATAATTGATAAGGTTTATGAGTATGATGTGGATACGGATGCCGCCTTGCTTGATGAATTTTGTGAAAAGGCAGATTTTGTGTTTAATCTTGCCGGTGTGAACCGTCCGAAGGACAATTCAGAGTTTATGGCAGGCAATTTTGGTTTTGCCAATATATTGCTTGATGCGCTTAATAAGCATCATAATTGCTGCCCGGTGATGCTTGCATCTTCAATCCAGGCAACACTTTTGGGACGTTATGCCGGCTCGGATTACGGGAAGTCAAAGCTTGCCGGGGAGGATTTGTTTTTTGAATACGGCATGGAAACAGGTGCCAAAGTTTTAATTTACCGTTTCCCGAATCTTTTTGGCAAGTGGTGCCGTCCGAATTATAACTCGGCTGTGGCAACCTTCTGCCATAATTATGCCAATGATTTGCCGATTCAGGTCAATGATGCATCTGCAGGGCTTGAGCTTTTGTATATTGATGACCTTGTGGCGGAGATGCTGGATGCCCTTGAGGGGAAGGAACACCACTGTGAGTTTGACGGCGTAAATACTGTTGCTGCAGAAGATGGCCGTTACTGCTATGTGCCGGTGACATATAAGGTGACACTCGGTGAGATTGTCAGTATTTTAGACAGCTTTAAGGCGCAGCCTGAAACGCTTGTGATGCCGGAGATTGCGGATAATTCTTTTGCAAAGAAGCTGTATTCGACATACCTCTCTTATCTGCCGGAGAACAAAACAAAGTTTGAACTGAAAATGAATTGTGATGACCGGGGAAGCTTTACAGAGCTTTTGAAGACAGAAAAGTGCGGACAGTTTTCTGTCAATATCAGTAAGCCGGGCATTACAAAGGGTGAGCACTGGCATCACAGTAAATGGGAATTTTTTATTGTCGTGTCGGGGCATGGACTGATTCAGGAAAGAAGGATTGGGCTTGATGAAAACGGGCAGCCTTATCCGGTGAGAAGCTTTGAAGTTTCCGGGGATAAGATTGAGGCGGTGCATATGTTGCCGGGCTATACCCATAACATTATCAATCTTTCGGAGACAGAAAATCTGGTGACGGTGATGTGGGCCAATGAGCAGTTTGATGCAGGCCATCCGGATACATTTTTTGAAAAGGTTGTACAATAACATACTTATAGGAGGCAAAGAAGTTATGAAAGGTTTTAAGAATAACGGAAAGTTAAAGCTTTTGATTATTGTCGGCACAAGACCGGAGATTATCCGCCTTGCCGCAGTGATTAAAAAATGCAGAAAATATTTTGACTGTTTGCTGGCACATACGGGGCAGAATTATGATTACAATTTAAACGGTGTGTTTTTCCATGATTTGGAATTGGATGACCCGGATATTTATATGGAGGCTGTCGGCAGTGACCTTGGTGAAACGATGGGCAATATCATTGCAAAGAGCTATCAGCTGATGGCTGAGATTCAGCCGGATGCGGTGCTTGTGCTTGGGGATACAAATTCCTGTCTTTCAGTCATTGGTGCAAAGCGGCTTCATATTCCAATCTTTCACATGGAGGCCGGCAACAGATGTAAGGATGAGTGTCTTCCGGAGGAGACAAACCGGCGTATCGTAGATATTATTTCCGATGTAAACATGGCTTATTCGGAACACGCAAGACGTTATCTTGCAGACTGTGGTTTGCCAAAAGAGCGCACCTATGTGACAGGCTCTCCGATGGCGGAAGTGCTTCATGAGAATCTGGAAAAGATTGAAGCATCAGATGTTCATCAAAAACTTGGCTTAGAAAAAGGGAGATATATTCTTCTTTCGGCGCACCGGGAAGAAAACATTGATACGGAGAAGAATTTCTTATCTTTATTTAATGCGGTTAATGCCATTGCAGAAAAATATAATATGCCAATCCTTTATTCCTGCCATCCAAGAAGCAAAAAAAGGTTAGAGCAGAGTGGGTTTAAGCTGGATGATAGAGTGATTCAGCATGAGCCGCTTGGCTTCCATGACTATAACTGCCTGCAGATGAATGCATTTGCAGTGATTTCAGATTCAGGAACTTTGCCGGAGGAATCAAGCTTCTTTACGAGTGTCGGGCATCCGTTTCCGGCTGTATGTATTCGAACATCTACAGAGCGTCCGGAGGCACTTGATAAAGCTTGCTTCGTTCTTGCGGGGATTGATGAAAAGTCACTTTTGCAGGCTGTTGACACGGCAGTGCAGATGAATCTTGACGGCGATTATGGTATTCCGGTACCGGACTATGTAGAAGAAAATGTCAGCACAAAGGTTGTAAAGATTATCCAAAGTTACACAGGTGTTGTCAATAAGATGGTTTGGAGAAAATAGCTTTTGAAAAGGCTTTTCAAATGGCACGGGCATAAATGAGGAGAGGGGGCGTACAGCATGAAAAAGAAGTTTTTTTTAGGAAGTGGTCTTGTTGCAGCATTAATTTGTTTATGCGTCGGTTTTTGGTTTTTAGGGCGCCAGCAAGGGCAAAAAGATTCAAATGAGCTTAAGCCGCAGCAGAATAATATGATAAATGGAATTGCTCAACAGGCAAATTTGGAAGTTCCAACGGTGTTTGATAAGACTTCAAAATTTGCCAATGAAGATACGACTTCGACACCGGGAATAAAGCATGTTCAATTGGACCAGGACGAAAATATAGTGTATTTTGATAATCAATTGATTGTTTATACATATGAGAATCTTAGTGGTGAAGATGCAAAAAATCTGGCTGAACTTGTGGATGGCGAAATTGTCGGTGATATTAGCGGAAGTATTAATGTGCTGCAGATACAAGTGGAGTCATCATCGCTAAGTGTTTTAAGGGAAAAGGCCGTACAGTTGATGTCATCAGAGAACGTTTTATATGCGGATTATGATTACCCTATATCGCCGATTGTGACGTCGGCAGATGCGAATCCATGGTCAGATAATCCCCAAAAACCGGATTCAAACCGAAACGAAGAGGATACACCGAGTGGTAATGATTGGTGGGCGGAAGCTATTGGTGCTTATAGCGCATGGGAATACAGTGAACAATGTCAGACGGTTAAGGTTGGTATTTTAGATGAAGGTTTTGATCTTGAGCATGAAGATCTAAAGCGGCATGCCTTTATGATGTCAGGTTATGAAGAAAATTCTCCCGATGATCATGGAAATCATGTGGCAGGTTTGATTGGTGCAGCGAATAATACGGTGGGGATTCGTGGCATTTCGGATTCTTCTATTTTATATTGTGTCGATTGGTCTCCGACGGAATATGAATGTTATCTGTCAACCGGAGAATATATAGAAATCCTTAAGGAATTTATCGAAGAAGATATTCGGATTATTAATAATTCGTGGGGGAAATTGCTGCTGTCACAAGATGGATATGTCAAGGCCTTTGATAAGGATGCGATTGGTTTAAAATATTGGCTTATTTTATGTACGATTAAAGCAACAGGGACGTATGATCAGTATATCCGAACTTGTGAAGCATCAGCTAAACGTTCGGGGATGGATTGTATGCTGATGATTATGGAACTTCTGCTTAATGGCGAAGACGATTTTTTGATTGTTCAGTCTGCTGGTAATGGCTATGATAAATGTTTAAAAAAGCACGGTGTGGATGCACGCTATAATGGTGATTTTGCTGCAATAAATGCTGAACTTTATGAGCTGTTGCCTGCCGCAACTAAAGAGAAGCTTGCACAAAAGGGGATAACTTACGCGAATATTGATGAAAAGGTATTGATTGTCGGAGCAGTGAGCGATAAGCCGGTAAATCAAAACTACCGGATGACAAAATTTTCTAATTTTGGGGAAAATGTTGATTTGTGTGCACCGGGTGAGAATATCTATAGTACTATAACTGGAAATGCCTATGGTTATAAGAGTGGAACATCGATGGCTGCGCCGATAGTGACTGGTTCGGCTGCATATTTAAAATCATTAAATCCTGAACTTAAAATGGATGAAATACGCTCTTTGCTTCTTTCATCAGGAAAAACTGCTGTTGGTGTTGGAAAGGATTCGGGAAATGAATATCCAATGCTTCATCTTGGTACGGCAGTGCGGATGATGATGGGGGCAAAGCCAAATAGCGATGTCAAAGAGGGACTTTATATCGCACATGGAACACAGGATCTTTTGTTTGTCGAATGTGACGAATCTATGGTATCATTTATGGCATGGTGGTTTAAACTAGGTACACTTGAGGAGACGGTTATTTTAGAGAATAAGAGTGCAAACTTTGTTAGTGATGGTGAAGGCGGTAAATCGTCTGCCGGTAAAATTTCCTTTGACGGTATGAATGCCAAATTGACCCTTGATGAAAATCGTATGTCCTATTTCAATGAAGTTACAGAATATACATGGCTTCGAACATCAATGTGGGAATTGTCCGATGAGCAGCTTCGGGAAGTTGCGAAAAGTTTGAATGTTCCGGAAACTTTGGAGGTTGAAATTGTACAGTCTGAGCCAAATTACTGGGATGCTTCAGGAATTTATATAACAGAGGTTTATGTGATGTCCGATGGTAAGAGTGTGGCTTCTGCATCGGTGAATTCGTTTACAGGAGAACTTGCTCGTAATATTATGGCATATTCGTAAAAAATAAGAATAAGTGAAAGAGCGTATCTTCCAGAAACATTGGCAGATACGCTTTTTGCGGCACGGGTAATTGCTTTGCAATTATGCGCGGTACGACAAAAAAATAAGCTTTACTTATGGAATTTATTTATAGATTACTGTAGAAAGAGGGATATGCGAATATGATACCTATAGAATTGGAAAACTGGCCAAGGAAGCCTTTGCTTGAAAAGTATGCGGGCTATACATTTCCGTATATTAATATCGGTGCGGAAATTGATGTGACAAATCTGTATGATTTTGTCAAAAAAGAAAAGCTTTCTTTTTACTGTGCAATGATTTATGTGGCTACAAAAGCAGCACTTGAGATTGAAAATTTTAAATATAGGGTTATTGATGGAAGGCCGATGTTATGTGAAAGCCTGACACCGGTGTTTACATATCTTCCGGAGGGGCAAGAGCAGTTTTATCTCGTAAGCCAACCATTTGAGGAAGATTTGATAGGCTTTTGCAAAAAGGCAAAGGCGAAGGCTGAGGCTATGAAAAACGACAAGCTTCATGCCTATATGCACGGAAAAGATGAAGTTGAGATTTTATATATTTCCTGTATTCCGTGGATTCACTATACGCACTTTATAAGAACCTATGAGGACGCGGATAAAGATAATATTCCCAGGATTTCTTGGGGAAAGTATGCAAAGGACACGGATGGAAGGGTAATGCTGCCATTTTCTGTCCAGGTGCATCATACGTTGATGGATGGTTATCATGTAGGAATGTACTTTAAAAAAGTAGAGGAAATGCTTGCTTGTGCCGACCTTTTGCGGTAAACTTGTTTTATGACATATTTATGAGACATTCGAGTGCTGTAAAATACAGTAGCGTAAAATGGGATAAAAAAGTATTAAAATGTATTAAAGAGGAGATTGTGATGAAAAGTTTATTAATTCTCGGAGCCGGCGGCTTTGGCCAGATGGTGAAGGAAACAGCCATGATGTTAGGCTATGAAGATGTTGTTTTTTTAGATGATGCGGCGAAAGGCCCGGATGTGATTGGAAAGTGCTGTGATTATGTTGTCAAGCATACAGAATATCCGGTAGCTGTTGCAGCCTTTGGCAATAACAGAACACGTCTTTTTTGGACAGACAAGTTGATTGAGGAGGGCTATGAGGTTCCGGCAATTGTGCATCCGTCAGCAATCGTAAGCCCGAGTGCGGTTCTTGAACAGGGATGTTTTGTAATGCAGCGTGCTGTTGTCAATACACATACGAGAATTGAGCGTGCGGCGTTAATTAACAGTGGTGCGGTTGTAGACCATGATTCTGTTGTGTGCCATGGCGCCCATGTGTGCCTTGGCAGTATTGTAAAGGCGAATTGTAAGATTGAGCCAGGGAAAAAGGTTGAAGCCGGGGAGGTTATTTTTTCAACACGAAGAAAGATTGAGGGTGTGGACAGCCGCAGTCTTGAGGATGCGGTATACGCCTTTGGTTTTGGACCTCAGTGCAGTTATGTGAAGCCTTTTGGCGCGGGGCATATCAATGAGACGTATGCGGTCTATATGCCGGGCGAAGATGGTACAGATGAGCCGCTTTATGTACTTCAGAGAGTGAATATTCATGTGTTTAAAAATCCGGCACAGGTGATGGAGAATATTTTTGGTGTGACGGAGTATTTGCGTGACGTGATTCGCCGTGAAGGCGGCGATTTGGACAGGGAAACTTTGTCTTATATTAAAACCAAAAGCGGCGATACATATTTTGAGGATGATGAAGGTCAGCCGTGGCGCTGCCTGAATTATGTGGCAAATTCAGTATGTTATCAGCTTGTGGAAAGGCCGGAACAGTTTTACCAGTCGGCAAAAAGTTTTGGACACTTTTTGAAGCAGCTTGGCGATTATCCGGCTGAAAGTCTTCATGAGACAATTCCCCAGTTTCATGATACAGTAAAGCGTTTCAATGATTTTGCGGCAGCGGTAAAGAAGGATGTGAAGAACAGGGGACGTTTGTGCCGTTCTGAAATTGATTTTGCCCTTGCAAGAAAAGATGACTGCGGTGTATTGATGGAACAGCTTAAAGAAGGACTTTTGCCGCTGCGCGTGACACATAACGATACGAAGCTTAACAATATTTTGTTTGATGCAGATACAGGTGAGGGACTTTGCATTATTGATTTAGACACGATTATGCCGGGACTTGCAGCCAATGATTTTGGTGATTCCATTCGTTTTGGCGCTTCGACAGCCGAGGAGGATGAGAGAAATCTTGATAAGGTGCATTTTGATATTCACTTGTATGAGCTTTATGTGAAAGGATATCTTGAGATGGCAAAGGATGTGCTGACACCGGCTGAGATTGAAAGTCTGCCATGGGGCGCAAGATTGATGACCCTTGAGTGCGGTATGCGATTCCTTACAGATTTTCTTCAGGGAGATGTCTACTTTAAGACAGCCTATCCTGAACACAATCTTGTACGCGCAAGGACTCAGTTCAGACTTGTTAAGGAGATGGAAGAACAGTTTGATGTGATGTGTGACCTTGTAAAGAAATATCAGTAGTTAAATATAGGTATAAAGTCATGTTGCTGCCGCCATTCCCCAAAAGGGAGTGGCGGCATTTTTGTCGCTTTTGACGATTTTTTTTCTCATACGAAAAAAATTTAATGAATTTTATTAATTTACAGTGCTGCAAAAACAATGTATAATAAACAAAAATGCAAAAAAAAGAGCCAAAAGTGCAAATTGTGCATGAGGTTAAGTTGAAGGAGTACATAAATATGGGAAAATATTTTGGAACAGATGGCTTCCGCGGAGAAGCAAATGTGACGCTGACGGCTGAACATGCCTATAAAATCGGACGCTTTATCGGCTGGTATTATGAGCAGAAGAAGAAAAATAAAGAGCGGTGTAAAGTTCTTATAGGAAAGGATACACGGCTTTCCTCCTATATGTTTGAGTTTTCCTTAGTGTCGGGTATTACGGCCTCCGGGGCGGATGTTTATCTGATGCATGTGACAACAACGCCGTCTGTGGCCTATATTGTTCGTACCCACAATATGGATTGCGGAATTATGATTTCTGCTAGCCATAATCCTTACACAGATAATGGTATTAAGCTGATTAATGAGTATGGCGAGAAGATGGATGAGGATACGATTTTGAAGGTTGAAGCCTATATTGACGGTATTTCCGGGGAAATTGCGATGGCGCGTCGGGAAGCAATCGGCCGGACTGTGGATTATTCAAAGGGCAGAGATGAGTATATGCATTTTTTGGAATCTTTGGCTATAAAGTCTTTTAAAGGCAAACGAATTGGTCTTGACTGTGCCAACGGCAGCGCGTGGATGATTGCACAGCGGGTTTTTAATAACCTTGGGGCACAGACGTTTGTGATTAATAATCAGCCCGACGGCAGCAATATTAATACAGACTGCGGTTCAACACATATTGAAGGACTTCAGTCTTTTGTAAAGAAAAATCATCTGGATGCCGGTTTTGCCTTTGACGGCGATGCAGACCGCTGTCTTGCTGTCGATGAGGATGGAAAGCTTGTGGACGGTGATGCGATGATTTATATTTACGGGCGCTATTTGAAGGAGAGAGGCAAGCTTGTCGGCAATAAGGTTGTGACAACGGTGATGTCTAATTTTGGCCTTTATAAGGCTTTGGATGAGATTGGCATCGAGTATGAAAAAACTGCTGTCGGCGATAAGTATGTCTATGAAAATATGTCTGCCAACGGCTATCGCATCGGCGGTGAGCAGTCGGGTCATATTATTTTCAGAAAATATGCGACAACCGGCGACGGTATTTTGACTGCGATTAAGATGATGGAGGTCATGCTTGTCAAGGACATGCCGCTTTCACAGCTGGCAGCACCATTTAAAGTTT
>CABUBX010000094.1 GCA_902489925.1 uncultured Lachnospiraceae bacterium
AAGAACTTTTATTATAACCTTTAATTTTCAAAAGTGAATTTTATGAAAAGGTTAAAAAGGATTTGCATGTCTGATTTCATAGATAAGAATAAATATTTTTTTGATAATCTGTTGCAAGAGTTTGATATTCCATACATCGTGATTATATGTTATGTTGGTATATCTGTGTTTCTATCACTTTCATAGCTACTTCGTGTTTTGATAAACAGACGGCCTTTAGTCAGACCGTCTGCCGAGGATATACTTATCTTGATTATTTATATCGTTCTTCAGGTAAAGGATGCACTTCCAATTCTATGCCCCATTCCTGCATTTTCTCAAGAAATTCCTTTTCATCTACAGGGTAAATATCGGGATAAATACTTGTATAATTCCAAGTCATATCTTCGACTTTAAAATAAACATAGAAAAATGAAAATGAAAATGGATGGAAAAACATATTATAGTTGGTTGGCAACATTTTTTTGATTTATTTAGCTTCTGTGTCGAAAAAATGACAGTAACAGAATAGGGGGCTTCTGTCACATAACCTCTACAATGTTCTATGTATTTCTCTTTTAATTCCCCCCATGTATATACTTTCTTATATCGCCATAGCTTTAAAGTACAGCCTTTTTCGTCCATTATAATTGTTTTTCCGACAGAAACTACCCAACATATGAATAGATAAGAACATATAATCAGATAAAAAATAATAAATTTTAATGGAATAAGACCATCTGATAAAAATTGTATTCCTAATATCCAATATACCAAAAATACAGTTATAGTTACCACTCCTGTTGGGGAAGTTGATTTAATAATCATACAAGCCGCCTCCTTGCTACTTCGTGTTTTGATAAACAGACAGCCTTTAGTCAGACCGCCTGCCGAGAATATGCTTATCCTAATTATTTATATTGTTCTCCACGCGAAGTGTGCACTTCCAATTCCACCCCCCATTCCTGCATTTTTTCCATAAATTCTTTTTCATCTACAGCGTATATTTCAGGATATGGTAATAAACTATGCCAATGCATATCATCAACCTTAAAGTATATATAAAAGAATGAAAACGAAAATGGACGAAAAAATGTATTGTACGTAAAAAATTGCATAATATCCGGTGTACGCAAATTTTTAGTTGAAAAAACAACTATTGCAGAAAAAGGAGATTGGTCTGTCGGAGAGTGGTAAATATCTCTGGAATCCTCCATACGCTTTACTTTAAAGTCTTCCCACTTGTAAGTCCTTTGATATTTCCAAAGACAAAGTGTACATCCGTTTTCACTCATAATAATTGTTTTTCCCAAAGAAACCGCCATACATACACTAATATAAAAAACACAACCAAATAAAAGAAGGGCAAACGGTAGGAATGATGTATCTTCGATTAAAAGTATTATGGCAGGAATTAAAGTCAGAACATTCACCCATAGTATATGTTGCCATAATACTTTTTCTGATTTAATAATCATACAAGCCGCCTCCTTGCTGCTTCGTGTTTTGATAAACAGACGGCCTTTAGTCAGACCGTCTGTCAAGAATATGCTTATCCCAATTATTTATATCGTTCTTCTGGTAAAGGATGCACTTCCAATTCCACGCCCCATTCCTGCATTTTCTCAAGAAATTCCTTTTCATCTACATCATAGTATCCAATGTATATATCTCCTCCACACCAGCCATAATCCACATGAAAGTACACAAAAAAATAGGAAAATGAAAATGGATGGAAATACACTGCATATGTGTCGGGTTGCATTCCCAATGGTTTATGAGCGTTTTTGACTGAAAAAAACACAAATGCTGCATACGGAATTTGGTCTTTCGGTGCGCGATAAATATCTCTGTAATCCTCCATACGTTTAATTTTAAATTCTTCCCACCGGTATGTTTTTTGATATTTCCAAAACCGAATCGTACACCCTTTTTCATCCAAAATAAGTGTTCTTCCACAGGCAATAACCATACATAAAATAATATAATAGCAAATACCTACTAATACATATTCAAAAATTTTAAACCATAAGTCACCAACATCATTCATCAAATATATAATGAATAATGCAGCTAGTGTTATCACTACGGTTAGATAAGCCATCCATTGCCATAACGCTTTTTCTGATTTAACAATCATACAAGTCGCCTCCTTGCTGCCATTTGTCTCTTTAGAACATCTACTTTAGAAAAAGTTTTTGTTGTTTGTTTCTTAGCATTTGATTTTTTATAGTAACGATTAATACTCATAGATTGGCTTCCTGCCGACGTTACCAAACTACACCCAAAGCCATGTGTTTTATCTACGACATTTTTCGTGAGCTTGTCAAGCTTTAAGTCATTTTTTACTTTCGCTACTTTTGCGGTACCTTTTACAAGATTATCTGCATTAATAGCAGCGCTAACCCCGCTCAGCACACCATTAGCTGCAATCTCCAATAATCCGGCACCATCTTTGTAGCTTTTATACATTGAATAGCCTGCATTAAATACTCCTGATAAAATTCCTCCTTTTTTCCTTCCCCCTAAAAATCCGGATACGGCTGAAGCTAATATATCCGCTGGCGTATAGTCTTGCCCGGTTACTTTTGCAGAAATAAAATCTGTCGCAACAGTGGTTACAATATTAAATGCCAATTTTGCTACAGCCAGCCAAAACTCTCCGCCCTCATCTTTTCTCATGACCGGATTGTTATCACAGTAGGCATAGAGATTTTTATCTGTCAGGCTTGCCGGTGTTGCCAGCAGAAGCTCTGCATTATCCGCATTGATAAATCTTCCGACTTGTGCATCATAATATCTTCCGCCGAGGTAATAAAACCCTGTTTCGCTGTCATAATAATAGCTGCGGTATCTGAACGGATTGGCATTGCCAAGCACCGTATCCCCTGTAACATCAAGCAGTTTTCCCCAGCTGTCATAGCTGTATTCTACCACGATTTTTCCGCTTGCGTCAACGATTCCGGTAATGTCATCCTGTCCGTTTTTTCGATAGAAATATTGTACGCCGTTATATCTCATGGCAATGATGGAATCGCTGCTGTCATAGGTGAATACCATTTTATTTGTAACCTTGCCCGAGCTGTCCTTTGTCGTTTGGGCGGCAATAACACCATCCGTCATCTGATAACTTGTCACTTCGCCGGTTTTATTATTCCGCTTTCTCAGCCGCAAATCATCCATGTTATAGGTGTAGGTATAATCCGTCTGATTGTCTGTAACCTTTTCAAGGAGTCTGCCCTTTGTCCATGTCATTGTCTTGCCAAGATATGACAGTGGATTGCCGACGGCATCATAAGTAACGGTTTTTCCGTCATAGCTTGTCATCTGGTCCCACCATGTATCGGAATAGCCATAAGCGATTGTTTCCGACGGTGTCCCGGTCACTGTGGCAGCATTGGTTTTTGGATATATTTTTTTGCTGACAATATTGCCTGCACCGTCATACATATAAATGACCGTCTTGTTTGTGACATGGTTATCCTCTCTGCACAACTGGTCCAATTCATCATAATAATATTTCGTTGTTCCCTTACTGTCTGTGAGTGTCACGATATTTCCGTTTGCATCGTAAGTATAACTTATAGTGGCGTCTCCGCTTGTAATGGATTTAAGCCGGACACTTTGACTGCCGCCTGCCCCGGCATGATAGCTCATGCTTGTCTTAAAAGGTGTTGATGTATTCCATGTTTGGGATACCATACGACCAAGATTGTCATAAACCGTTTTATAGCTTTTGCCGTTGACTTTTGTTTCTGTTTCACGGTTATCTGAATCATAAGTATATTCTGTAATATAGCGTTCTGATGCATCGCCTTCATCGACTTTGACAAGATTATCGTTGGCATCGTAATAATAGGTATAAAAGCTTCCGTCACTGACAACCGTTTTTACAAGGCGGTCTGACAGGTCATAATAATACCTGTACGTTTTTCCTTCTGCATGGTCTTTAATATAGGCAAGATTACCGTCTTTACTGTATTGATAGGTGTATAACGTTGTATAGGCACCCGTTTGGGATGGACGGTATCCGATTTCCGAAAGTCTTTCTAAATTGTCGTAGCTGTAAACAAACCGCCAGCCGGTTCCATGGATTTCTTCTTTGACCTGACCGTTTTTATCTTCGTATATATAACTGATTAATTCCTGACCGTTTTCACTGATACTTTTCTGATTTCCAAAGCCGTCGTAGGTAAAGATATAATCTGTACCATGCCATGATACAGTTGAAAGTCGGTCGTTTGAATAGTGATATAAAACATATGGCGTCAATTTGTTGCCGCCTGCTGTCGTCAGACCGTCTAAAAGCACTTGCGAAAGCTGTCCGTAATTATTGTAACTAAGCTTGTTCGTGTTTCCTTTGGCATCACTTTCCTCTATAATCCTGCCGGTGTAAGTATCATAAGTATATTGTGTTGTATGCCCAAGCGGGTCTGTCAGTGTGGTCATATAATTTCCGTCATCACTATACGTTGCAGTTGTCCTTATGTAATTTGATGCATTATCTTTATCAATAATTTTACTTTCTGTCGGAAGGCCGAAACCATTATAAGCAAATGTATATTTTATGCCGGTTGATGAGGATGCGCCGGTGATGTTATGCTTATCATCATAAGTATATGTGAAACGGCTTCCTTTGGCGTCAATTAATTCTTTAAGATTGTTATTGTTATCATAATTGAAACTGTTGGCATTTTTAGCTGCATCCTGCGTACTGATAACATTACCTTCGCTGTCATAAGTATAGCTTGAGCCGTATTCTTCTTTAAATAATGACAGGCCGTCAAAATACACCGCATTTTCATTATAACCGTAAATATAGCTGACTTGTATTGACGAATACGCTTTTTTTGCCACAAATACATCATTTAGAAAAGCCCAGTCACTTCCTCTGTCGAGAAAATTGCTGACAAAGGCATCTGTCGTACCGTCTGTATTGACAAAAGTCACTTCAACGCCAAAGCTGCGCTTATCTTTTAATGTTACGCCTTTGCCGGTGCCCCATGCATTGACAACATAGGCATCTCCTGCCTTTCCGCTGACATTGACTGTTTGTGTTGCCCGTTTAATGGTTGACGGGTCACCGTAGAGCATGAATACATTATTATCAAGTCCGCAGCCATGGACAGCCGGTACTTCGGAAATGGTACTAATGACTTTGCCATAAGTCAGTATATAATCCGAGAGTACGCAGCCTACATATTCACCGGAGGTTCCTGAGTAATAAAGCATGTACCACGTTTGTCCTGCAGTTGATGTAATGCTTTGCAGAGGATATAAACCTTATCATCTTTTGTTAAGGATTTAATGACGGAATAGCCTGTGCCTGCACCGTTTCTCATATTCAGTGCCGATGTATTGACAATGGCAAATTCGGCTGCAACCGGTGTACCTTCTTTGGTAATATATGCAGATGTTGCATAACCATAATAAACACGTTGTCCTGATGCCCATGCAATTTTATACCATACAGTTTTACTTGAATCCACACCGGAACCATAGATATATACACGTTGGTTTCGTTTTACGCTGCCGACAATGCCATAGCCTGTACCCGGGCCGCTGCGTACATTCAGGCTGTCCGTAGTGACGACACCTGTATCAAAAGAGCCGGTTGGCTTTCCGGTATCAGTATTATCTGTATTTAAAACGCCGTCAAAGCCCTTTGAGCCTGTAATTGAAAAACCGGTGATTCCCTGTGTATGGTCGCCATTTTCAATAAGATTATAACGGTTTGCCGTCTTTCCTGTTTCTAATTGAAGGCAGTCAAAATAAGCTGTTCCCGCTTTGTCAACAATAACCGAAACGTCTGCCGATGTACTTGCACTGTCAGACGGAATTTTTGCCGTACATTCAAGGCGATACCAGCCGTCTTCATATGGGATTAATTGTGCACCGTCTGAATAAACATAGCTTCCGCCGCTGTTTTTATAACGTATACGCACCTTGCACCCTTTATTATTGATAAGGGCTTCATCCGGTTTTACATAAGCTGAAAATGTATATTCCTGACCTTTTTGGGCAGTAAATTTTTGTGTAAAATATCCCCTGCCACTATTTACAGTAATTTTTAATGATTTATTCCCATCTCTTGCATTGGATGATTCTGTGTTAAGCGTACATATTGAAGCTGAATTATCACCTGAACTCCATGAGTCTAAGGAAACAATGCTTGGATTTTTAAGCAGCTGTACAACAGTGTACTGAAGCTTTGATGATTTTGAAATTTTATTTTTTGTAGCGCTGCCTTCAGTCAGATATTTTGTTGTCTGTGCATAACCATTATCATCACTGATAATGACAGTATTGCCTGCATCATTAAAGGAATATTGTTCTGTCCGGTCTTTATAATCTGTAAAAAAGGTTCTGTCATTGTAATATTGAGCTGAATAGCTTTGTCCTGCTGTTGAACCCGCCATTTCCCGAACAGTTATCACACGATGCGGTGAAGATGAAGAATAAGTATAATTTACGTTATAGTTATCAATATTGGTGACCTTTGTCAGTAAATATTGGCTATTGTATGTATAAGTAATTGTCTTATTGTCGATATCTGTAATACCGGTCAGGCAATTGTTCGTATATGAAAACTTTTTAGTGCCGTTTGGCGATTTCACCTGACTTAAATTTCCTGAGCTGTCATAAGTGAAAATAATACTTCGCTTTGCACCATCTACAATTTCACTGATTTTATTTCCGTTATAGGCAACAGTCAGTGTATTACTATTGGAATCCTGTACCTTTACCAAATACCCTGAATTATTAAATATAAGCTTTTGGTTGGATTTGTCTTCAATCGTGTACTTTGAATCTGCCGCACTGCCAATTGTCAGTGTCAGATTCAAACCGGAATCAACAATCCATTTATTCTTATCTTTGTCATGATAAAAATAATGTCTCGTCCCATCGGCATCCGTGTATTTGTAATACTGGGTGTCTAAAATTGTCACAGGTTCTATTGTCTGATGGTAATTTAGCCGAAATCCCTGTCCATAACCTAAATTAATATCTTTATCGTTAGAGTTATATACATGGTTTAAAGTGGCAGGCATTTTTAAACCGGCCGTCGCCGCCGTCGCATGTGTCAGCACAAGGTTGCCTGTGTAATCATTCACACTGACTGTACCTGCACGCCCTACAGACTGTGAATGATAAGTCCAGTAATTTTCAAGGCCGCTGGCATTGATATAAGTGATAAAAATTCTTGGCCGTGCTTCAGCATAAGCCGCTGCACAGTCAGAAGAAAAATATTCAGTATATAGGGATTCTTCAATACTGTCCTTAATCATCACGCCGTAATTCGGTTTGCCGTTATACCAGTCACGGACAAGACTTGTGATATTAAACTGTATCATTTCACCCTGTTTATTGCTGAATACTGTATAATCTTCAACTATAGATGAATAGGATGGCCGGTTATTCCATGTAATTGTCCCTGAATCCCATTCACTAAGAACCTGATGCATATTAATCTGTTTTTCTGACTGTC
The DNA here is from genome assembly GCA_902489925.1 of uncultured Lachnospiraceae bacterium. Taxonomy (GTDB): domain Bacteria; phylum Bacillota; class Clostridia; order Lachnospirales; family Lachnospiraceae; genus Scybalocola_A. The sequence goes on from CABUBX010000094.1 coordinate 7,469, forward strand.
GGATGATGAAGGTACAAGTGCCATTTGGGCATCTACAATCATATCTGCTGTGTTTATTGATGGCAGTGTAAAGCGAATAAAGCTGCGGTTATCGCCGGTATTATTTCCATAACCGGTTGAGAGTGTTGCCGTATCACGGAAGTTACTTGCAGGATATTTGGAACATACTTTAGAATCTTTAATATCCTTGTAGGTAATCGGTGTCGATATGACAGGGTCAATAACAACAGGATATGCTCTATTTTCTTCCAAAAGCCAGTCATCATCTGCTTTTATACTGATTTTATAACCATTTTCAGTGTTTTCAAGTTTCATATTGACTTTATCGGAATATATACCATTGGCATCATACATAAATGGTGCGTGGATAAAAAGAATTTCGTCACCTTTTTCGTTTTTAAAGTAAATTTCATTATCACGCAGCTCAGGTATAAGGCCTTCAACATGACAGTCATAGATAAACGTCTGATTAGAGGCAGCATTGGAAAGAATGATATTTTCTTTAAGTTCTTCGCCGCTGAGTATATATTCAAGATTTACACCTGCAAAAATCCGATTATAGGCAATTCTTGATTCTAATGCAGTCAGGGTTGTTTTTTCTGCATTGGATTTAAGGACAGTGTCATGATAATCCGTGTCTAAAGTTTCTTCATCCGGTGCATTTGATGTTTTGTATGACTGCTGTTCTTCGGCTGGAATACCCATTCCTTTTTCAGGTATTCCGGCATCTGCAAGTGCGAACGCCGGAAAATCAGTTCTTTTAGAAGCTTCCTCCAATTCTTTCAGCGCTTCAAAATTATTTTCCGCAAAAAGCTTCGCTGCTTCCGGGTTTTCTGTAATAAGAGAGGCCTCCGGCGAATCTGTGTTTTCTTCTGTTATTGAAACATCGTCGATTTGTTGTGAAACTTCCGGGGCATCATTTGCCGCAGCTTTTGT
>CABUBX010000095.1 GCA_902489925.1 uncultured Lachnospiraceae bacterium
ACAGCGCTGTTAATACGCTCACGCGCCGCACTGTTGGCATCCGTCAATGTCGCAAGCTCACTTGTCAGTGAAGCAATCTGGCTGCTCTTTTGTGTCATCTGATTTTGAAGATTCAAATACAGGACACAGCTTATTAATACAAATACTACTGAAATTCCTAAAAATAATGTATATTTTAAATCCAGTTTTAAGGCTTTTTCCCTGTTACGCATAGCTATTCTTTGATTCACCTGTCTTCTCTTATCAATGGCCATACTACGACCTGTCCCTGTGCCTTTGGACTGCTGTCTGTACGGCGACGGTGCTGTCTTTCTGACCGATGAACCTTCAACATAATATCTTCTGTTGTATGACGGTGACGTTCTTCTGTCAGTCCTACGCCTGCTACTTTCCATTCTGATTCTCCTTTTACTGCTGCTGGCACACTTTCATAAACACTCTCAATTTAGCACTTTTTGACCTGCTGTTTTCCTCCAGCTCTCTGTCCGACGGCAAAATCGGTTTTCTTGTAATCACCCTGCCTTTTGACTTTTTCCCGCATACGCATACCGGAAAACTCGGAGGACATTCACAAGGATTTTCATTCTTTCTGAAAATGCCTTTAACAATTCTGTCTTCCAGTGAATGAAATGTAATAATGCAAATTCTTCCGCCGTCTGAAAGCAAATCTATCATATCCTCAAGACTGTTCTGCAATACCTCCAGTTCATGATTTAACTCGATGCGTATTGCCTGAAAAGTTCTTTTTGCCGGATGTCCCCCGACAGCTCTCACCTTCATCGGAATTGCCCTTTTTATAATTTCAGAAAGCTCTAAAGTTGTCTCTATCGGCTTTATCTGTCTTGCCGCCACAATGTGCTTTGCTATATTCTTGGCAAACTTATCTTCACCATAGTCCCTGATTATCTGATAAAGTCTCATCTCGGGATAATCATTCACAATATCCCTTGCTGTCTGAGTCTGCCGACGGTCCATGCGCATATCCAAAGGTGCATCCTCCCTATAGGAAAATCCCCTTTCTGCCGTATCCAGCTGATAAGAGGAAACGCCCAAATCCAATAAAATCCCATCGACCTTTTCGATGCCGAGTCCTGCAAGCACCTGCTTCATATTGCAGTAGTTACTCCGCACAATCGTCACCTTATCCGCAAAGGCTTCAAGTCTTTGACGTCCCGCCTCAATCGCTGCCTCATCCTGGTCAATACCGATTAGTCTGCCGCCCTCTCCCAGTCTTTTACAGATTTCAAGGGAGTGGCCGCCGCCGCCCAATGTTCCGTCAACATATATGCCATTTTTTTTAATGTCTAAATTTTCTATCGTTTCTTCCAATAATATAGATGTATGCTTAAATGCCATCGCTTACTCCTTTGTTCTTCGTCTGCCTCTGTCAGAATGAAATTCCCAAATCAGCCATGTGTTCTGCAATATCATCCATATCATCGACATCCACGTTATTTATCTCATCCCACTTTAACTTACTCCAAATCTCAATGCGGCTTGAAACACCGACCAAAACGGCATCCTTATCAAGACCTGCAAAATCTCTGAGCACTGACGGAAGAAGAATCCTTCCCTGCTTGTCTACCTCACATGAAGCAGCGCCTGCAAGAAAGAAACGTGAAAACTGTCTTGCTTCTTTCTTTGTCAGCGGTAAATCGTGAAGCTTTTGTGTGAAGAAATTCCATTCATCCATAGGAAATACAAAAAGACAACCATCCAGACCTTTAGTCACAACAAATTCGTCCCCTAAAGCTTCTCTGAACTTTGAAGGAACGATAAGTCTGCCCTTTGAATCGATTGTATGATTATATTCTCCTATAAACATAACATGTTCTCCTGTAAATATCAATGGTCACCGTCATCACCGGCTTTCCATTTTATACCACTTACTACCACTTTTCACCACTTATGTAATAATATTAGCCCATAAATCCCAATAAATCAATAGCTTTTTCAAATTTTATTTTTTTATAAGATTCTCCCAAAATTCTTAAAGCCCTGTTTTTTGCCCGTTTTAAGCCATTTTCGGACAGCCTTTGAAATTTATTGCCCAATATGGTAAAATTTACCTATAAGCATTTTGAAATGGGGGTTTTATTTTGTATTCACAAAAAACAAGTCTCACCGGACAATTTGCCCGCTATGTCACGCCATCTGTTATTTCCATGGTTATTTTTTCTTTTTACACAATGGCCGACGGTATTTTTGTAGCCCGCGGCGTAGGTGAAAAAGCACTGGCCGGAGTCAACCTCTCAGCACCTTATAATGCAATTATTTTTGCTGTCGGACTTTTAATGGCAGTCGGAACATCTACAGTGATTGCAATCAGTCTCGGCAAAGATGAACACGATGAGGCCTGTCGCATATTCAGCCAAAATATATGTATTGTCTCTGTGATTGCCATTATTATCAGTACCATCACGCTTTTAAATCTTGATTGCTTTGCTGTATTTCTCGGCGCGGACAGCTCTACCTTGACGTACGTCCGTCAGTATGTCGGCACAATCGCACCTTTTGCCATCTTTTTTATGGTTTCCTACAACTTGGAGGTACTCGTAAAAACCGACGGCACACCGGCACTTTCCGTTGTCGGCGTTACTTGTGCCGGCCTTTCCAATGTTTTTCTTGACTGGGGCGTTTGGGGTGCTGCCTTTGCAACAGGACTGGCACAGGTCTTTTCCACACTGCTGTTTTTATCCTATTTTATATGGAAAAGTCATCATCTAAAGTTTACACGCTTTAAACTTTGCCTCGGTATTTATAAAAGAATCGTCCCGCTCGGTCTTGCCGACAGTATCACCGACATGTCCAACGGCATCGTTCTTTTCTTGTATAACCGCACAATTTTATCTGTCATCGGCGTCGGCGGTGTTGTCTGCTATACTGTCATCGGCTATATCAATACGCTTGTGATTATGATAATTTCCGGTGTGTCCCAAGGTATTCAGCCGCTCATCAGCTTTCACCACGGCAAAAAAGAAAGCCGCACCTGTCGTCGGTTTTATGGGATGGGACTGATAACCGCAATGATTTTCGGCATTGCCTCTTTTTTAATCAGCCATATTTTTGCCCAGGGGCTTGTCTCTCTTTTTCTTAAAACAGACAGCCCGTCCTTTAACATGGGTGTCGGCGCCCTGAGATTTTACGCATGGTCATTTTTATTTGCCGGCTATAATATTGTCACTGCCGCTTATTTTACGGCAACAGAGCATCCCCGCCTGTCACTTCCGATATCACTTGGCAGGGGTCTTGCATTCCCGGCACTTTGCCTTGCTCTGCTTCCGACAATTATCGGCGACAACGGCGTATGGCTTTCCGCCCTCGGCGCCGAACTTATATGTCTTGTCCTGACAACTGTCTTTCTTTTCATCCGCACAAAAAAACATAAAGAGCTATAAAAAAACGCATCAGACAACTTCACTCTGTCTGATGCGTTTTTTCTTCATTATAATTATGCTTCTTTTTACAATTCTTCGACCGAAATTAATCCCGGCTGTTCTTCAATACTTCTAAATATTGAATTTCGGCTTCGCCATTGTCCTGCTTCAAGTGAAGCCTGTATAATAATATTCTGACTCTTTGTCTTCTTCTTTATAACGACAACACTGCTTATTTTAATCTTTTCTTCCCGAAGATTTTTAATAGCATTGCTCATCGCTTCATCGGATTCAAATTCCATATAAACTTCATAAACGTTGGAATGATTGTCCACATAAATATCTATTTTACTGAAAAATCTAAAGACAATTAACAGACAGATAGTTGCCAATATGGCGCCGCTGTAAAAACCGATGCCTACCGCAAGTCCGATACAGGCGCTTGTCCACAGACTGGCTGCCGTTGTCAGACCTGATACATAGCGCTGCCCTGTGACAATGATCGTACCGACACCTAGAAAACCGATGCCGCTGATAACCTGCGCGCCAAGCCTTGCCACATCGCCGCTGCCTGCCGGATTAACGTTCAGCTGAATATACTGCCCGGTCATCATCACAAGCGCCGCGCCAAGACAAACTATCGTATGCGTCTTGACACCGGCTACACGCCGCTTCATCCCTCTGTCAATGCCGATAATGCACCCGAGCCCCATGGCAAGTGCCAGCCTGAAAGCCGATGATATAAAATTCAAGTTTTGAAGATACTGTATCATATCATTGATTAATCCGGGTATTCCCTCATTTCCCATATGCTTCACCCCACAATATATTTTATTTCAGCTGCATTGAAACTACTGTTGTGCACTGCGCCTTAACTTTAATCGCTTATAAATAATAAATCCACCGATAACAATCACAATAATCGCTGATAATACCTGAGAAGCCGGAAGTCCGATTCCCGGAAGCAGCAGCTGGTCTGTACGAAGTCCTTCAATCCAAAAGCGTCCCAGTGCATATCCGGCAATATACAGGCCAAACACTTCACCTTCAAACTTTTTATGCTTTCTGTAAAGCAAAAGTAAAATCAAAACGCCCACATTCCAAAGCGATTCATATAAAAAGGTCGGGTGCACCTGCATATACTGAACACCGTCAACGGTAACTAAATTCGAAAGCAGCTCAGGTGTTGTATAATAAGCCTCCTCCACATTGACCTGCATCGCAAAAATATTGTCCGTGTAACCACCAAAAGCTTCCATATTCACGAAGTTTGCCCATCGGCCGATAATCTGTCCGGTTACAAGACCAAGGCAAGCTGTATCACAAAGCTTCCACATGGAAAGCTTTTTAATCTTTGAATACACGAGTACACATAGCACCGCTCCGATAATACCGCCATAGATTGCCAGTCCGCCCTTTCTCAAATTAAAAATCTCAAGCAGATGGTCTTTATAATAGTCCCATTCAAAAGCCACAAAGTAAATGCGGCAGCCGACAATGGCACTTAAAATACCGTATATCGCCAAATCAATATAGTTATCTGTATTCTGTTTTGTCCTTTTTGCTTCCCATATTGCCACAGCAATACCGGCCATCATACCGATACCAATAATAATTCCGTAAAAGGCAATGCGAAATCCGAAGACGTCAATGCCCTTAACCATATGTTCAATCTCTATGCCAAGGTGCGGAAAACGGACACTTGCGCCAACAACCATAATAGCCTCCTCTTATCAAACATTAAATCTGAAAAGGATGACATCGCCGTCCTTAACAACATATTCCTTGCCTTCCATACCGACAAGTCCCTTTTCTTTGGCAACTGTATAGCTCTGACATGCCATAAGATTTTCATAGGAAACGACTTCCGCTTTAATAAAACCGCGCTCAAAATCCGAATGAATCTTTCCCGCTGCCTGAGGCGCCTTTGTTCCCTTTTTAATTGTCCATGCTCTCGTCTCTGTAGGTCCTGCGGTCAGATAGCTGATTAACCCTAAAAGGCTGTAACTTGCTTTAATAAGCTTTTCAAGGCCTGATTCTTTAAGCCCCAAATCTTCAAGAAACATCTTCTTCTCATCTTCATCGAGCTCAGCAATCTCCTGCTCAATCTGTGCACAGATAACAAAAACCTCTGAGCCTTCCTCAGCCGCAAAAGCTCTGACCTCTTTGACAAACGCATTGCTCTCGCCGTCATCAGCTAAATCATCCTCACAGACATTAGCTGCATAAATCACCGGCTTAAATGTCAGAAGGTTAAAGCTGTTTAAAAGCGCCTGTTCTTCTTCATCCTCAACTTCAAAATTTCGTGCCGGCTTGCCGCTTTCAAGATAATCCATCAAACGTTTTACAAGCTCAGCCTCCTTAGCTGCATCCTTCACATTTTTAGCCATCTTTGATACCTTTGCATAGCGGCGTTCAAGTACCTCTAAATCTGCAAAGACAAGCTCAAGATTAATTGTCTCAATATCACGCAGCGGTGAAATACTTCCGTCAACATGAATGATATTGGAATCCTCAAAGCAGCGAACAACGTGAACAATGGCATCCACCTCACGGATGTTGGATAAAAACTGATTGCCAAGTCCCTCGCCCTTTGAAGCGCCCTTTACAAGTCCTGCAATATCGACAAACTCAATGACTGCCGGAGTAATTTTTTCTGAATCATATAATTTTGCCAAATCATCAAGACGATGGTCCGGAACTGTAACAATTCCCACATTTGGGTCGATGGTACAAAACGGATAATTTGCCGATTCTGCGCCTGCCTTTGTCAGGGAATTAAATAATGTACTTTTGCCTACGTTAGGAAGGCCAACGATACCTAGTTTCATTTTTATCTTTACCTGTCCGAAAACCCTTTATTTATGCGGGTTTTCGCCTTTCTCTATATTTTTATTACACCCTTTTTACACCCTTTTTTCAACTGTGGGTGTAGCTGCTTCAAATTGCTGAACAGCTTTTGCAAGGGACTCGTCCGTAACATGAACATACCTGTCCATTGTTGTTTTAATACTTGCGTGTCCTAATAGTTGCTGTAAAACTTTAGGTTGTACGCCGCGTTCAATCGCGCGTGTAGCATAAGTGTGTCGCAAGGCGTGCATACAAAAACGCTTAATACCAGCTTCATCACACAATTTATATAAATGTGTATCGTAGGAACTGTTTTTAGCAGGTTCTCCTGTTCGCCAGTTGATAAATACCAAATCCCGCATGACAAGACATTTCTTTTCTCCCGTTCTGCTGTCTGTGTACTCCAAAATCTGTGAAAGCATTTCAGACTCTTTCCGGGTATCTTTTTCATCATAACAACTTTTTAGGATTGTATATGCGCGTTCTGTAAGCGGAATAGTACGATAACTTTTTTTCGTTTTAGGCGGACCGGCACGCCAATATCTCCGGCTGTGTCGATACTCTAAACTCTTATTTACAGTTAAAGTACGTTTTTTCCAATCAATAGCGTCCCATGTCAGACCAATCAATTCAGCCGTTCTCAAACCCGTTTCTAATAACAAAGCATACTGTCTATAATTATGAGAACGCTCTGCGGCTTCAAGAAACTTTTCCTGTTCCTCAACGGTTAAGTATTTAATATCATCTACTGCCCGGACTGGTTTCGTATATCGAACACCATTCATAGGGTGCTTTGCAATAATATCATTCATAACTGCTGATTTGAACATAGTTCCCATTGAAATATAGGTCTGCCGGATTGTTGAGCCTGCATATTCTGTTTCCATTCGATTTAAGACAGCTTTACAGTGCATAGGTTTTACATCAGCTATACACATAGTTCCTATCAATGGTTGAATATTTTTTTCGTAACGCTCACGATAATTTCTTATCGTATTTGGCGCAAGGTCACAAATGATATTATCAATCCAATAATTGAACCATTTGTCTACTGTCATATCAGGCGCAGTAACGATTAGATTATGTGTATCTTCATACTTTGCGTCAGCAAGCCATTTTTTTGCTTCGGGCAGCGTTTTGAAATATCCATTTTGACGCGTACCATTTTTAGCATAAAATCTTGCGAAATATAAACCGTCCTTTCTTTGACAAATACCTTTTCCACACTCTTTGCCTTTTAAATTTTTTCCCATAACGGACTCCTTTCACGTTAAAAAAAGAGTCCAACGCAAATATAAAGTATATCACAAGGACTCCGTTTTTTCAATCTTAACAGACAAATATTTCAGCTATTAACGGCTATATAATCAATTCTCGGCGAATGTATTCCTCAAATTCTTTACGCTTCACTAACTTTCGTGTTCCAACATATAAAACAAAAGGGCAGTTTGGCTGTTTTAACATGGAGTCAATCTTATTGATACCTATGTTGCTATATTCAGCCGCTTCCTTTATTGTTAATGTTATTTTCAAATGAATAGGAACTTTTACTTCTGTTTCCTTATATAAATGCAGTTCTTTTTCTTCACTGCTATTTGATTTATTCATTCAAAATCCCCCTTATCTTCTTTCAATTTAATGGAAAATAGGCTCATCAGACGGTCTTAGCAAACCTCACAAGAATTTCACTTCCGCATGGTTCTCATGCAGCTCTACCCGTTGCCTGCGACGCTTTTAACGCTCGGACTACGGCGGTAAAGGAGTATCATTATACCGCTATATGGATTGTGGCGGCAGAGTTGCTAAGTCTGCTTTGGAACGCTGATAATTCTCGCTCGTTTTGTCCCTCCTTTCGGTCATGGCGTATCAGCCCAACGGCTCCCCATATATCGAATGTATCTGATTTGCCTTATGTTGCGTCGCCGTTCTATTGCGCCGCTTTCTTTGTCAAAGAGCAGAGGGCTGTTCTGCGATATGGAACGGAAAAGGGGGAAGCGTTCCAACACCGCGTTGCTTTATTCAGCCCTAAATGTGAGGATTGCCCTCATTAGTTTTGCTTGCAGCCTTTCGCGTATTTCTTCGTCTACTCCAAAATAAACATTTCCTCGCTCGTCATAGAGCTTCCGCATGGAAAGACTTGCTATGTAGCCGCTGAAATGCTGCAATA